>JABSPN010000062.1 GCA_013214425.1 Flavobacteriaceae bacterium
TAAATACTCGCTATTTCCCTTTTAGCTAAATCAGACAGTAATACATCTGTTACTTCAAATTTTCTACCTTTCTTAAGAGCTTCTCCTCTGGATTTACGTAAACAATGTAAATCTTCAGTATCCAAAATTCGCAAAGCATTGTTACAATTTTCAGCAACCCGCCAACCATATTGTTCTTCGGTCATAAAACGATCAAATAACACAACATCTGGTTTGTAGTCTGAAACAAACTCATCAAAACTAGAATCATTCAATAAAATAGGCACTTCTTCAACATCTATTTTATCAAACACTGCCGAATGCTCAGACTTCGCGGCGGCACTAGCCATCGTGATCTTATAATCTAATCGGCTAAAAAACTGTATCAATTGATACATTCTAGTCCCTGCGCCAGTTGAGTTAGGCTCTGGCCACGTATATCCTATGATGAGTATCTTTTTCACAAGACAAAACTAAACATTAGCAGAATATTTTATTATTTAACTTTCAATAATTTTTGAAAGTTTAGAATTTATTTTATATTTGTAGTATAAATCATAATTAATATGAACTATCAAGAAGCAAAAGATTCATTTATCAATACCTGGGGAAGTTTAGGCACTTTATGGGGAATTAATAAAGCCATGGCTCAAATTCATGCTTTGTTATTTATTTCTCCTGAACCACTTTCTATGGAAGATATCATGGAGGAATTACATATTTCCAGAGGAAACACTAGTATGAATCTAAGGCAATTAATTGATTGGGGAATTGTATACAAAACTTCAGTAGCCGGAGAACGCAAAGAGTTTTTTAAATCTGAAAAAGATGTTCAGGAATTGGCCCGAACAGTGGCTAGAGAAAGAAGTCGTAGAGAGATTCAGCCTACATTAAAGGTCCTTAAAGATGTGTGTTCTATAGAAGATGATGGCTCAGTAAAAACAAAAGAGTTAATCAAGAAAACAAAAGAATTATACGAATTGGCCAGTACCGCAGATGCTATATTAAACAGGATCGCATCGCAAGAAAGTAATTGGGTCACTAAAACACTGATGAAACTAGTCAAGTAATTGATAAAAGAGTAAAGAGGATTTAATTCCTTTTTATTTTCAATACAAGTTTCAAATATTATTGAAAGTTTAAAATTTACTATCATGTTAAAACAAAAAATTCTTAAAAATAGCTTAAGATCGAATATTCACTTATTTAATAAAATATTAGTTATAAGCACCTCTATAGCATTCCTAACAATTTACATAGGAGTACTTCTAGAATTTGTACTTGCTATATATCAAGTGGTCATTACCATAGAATTATGGATCAGAAAAAAACAATTATCGAAAGAAATAGTAAAACACTTAAGATTGTATACAGGCTTAGCCCTTATTAGTCTTATCACTATAATAGCCTTTCCAAGGTTAACACATCTACCAAGTCCGTTTCTAGGCATAGCAATATTTTTAATTTTTCCTATGCTGTTATCATTCTACAACTTACACATTACTAACTCTGTTAAAAAACACTATTATGAAAGCAATTAATATTCCTATCACATATGAGATAAAAGATCAACAAACTTCAGAACAAAGCACCAAACAGTTTTATGATGAAGCTACTGAGGATTACGAATTCTGGAGTAAAGATTTTAACATGCATTTTGGGTATTTCAGGATGTTTAAAACCAATCCTTTAAGAAGAGACAGCATGCTGAATGAAATGAACAAACAAATCTTAAGTCGCTTAACATTAAAATCTGAAAAGAATACACTTGCAGACCTCGGCTGCGGAATGGGAGGAACGATGCGTTACGCTTTAACTAACTATCCCTACAAATCGCAACATATTTTTGGTGTAACGCTCTCCCCTTTCCAGGTACATGAAGGCAATAAATTACTTCAAGGGCTTAACGGACTCATTTTAGAAGAAAACTACAACAATACCTCATTTAAAAACAACAGTATCGATGGCGCTTATGCTATTGAAAGTTTTTGTCACGACGGACATAGTAACTCTTCTTTCAAAGAAGCCTATCGCATTTTAAAACCCGGAGCTAAATTAGTAGTTGCTGATGCTTTCTTAAAAAAGAAGCCTTCTGAATTATGCTACGGGAGTCGGTTTTGCTATTCACAACTCTGTAAAGGATGGAATTTAAAACGATTAGCTTCTATTGAAATACTTGAAAAAGAATTGTCTGAAATTGGTTTCAGTAACATCAGTATTGAAGACAAGTCGTTTCGTGTAGCACCCTCAGTATTCCATGTTCCCTTCGCAATCACAGGGTTTATTCTAAGAAAACTATTCCGAAGAAAACCATTAAAAAAGGAAAGTTGGAACAATTTAAAAGGTTCCTTATTTGCCTTACTCTCAGGCCTACATATGAAGAGCTTTGGCTATTATTTAATCACTGTAACTAAATAAGATGAATACGAAATTAAAATATAGTTTATACATTCCAGTTTGTGTTTTATTCTCATCAATAATCCTGATGTTGTATTCAGATTTATTAACGCCCTATATAACCAAAAGTAGTTTTGGAAGAGAATTAATCATGTGTAGTGGACAATTACTTTTCCAAGGCTTTATATTGAATTTCATCATCAAGAAATTCACATTCATGTATCTCAAAGAAATGATAACAATTTCTTTGTTCGGAGCTATCTTTCTTATTTGTCCTTTAGTAGTGAATCAAATTTGGGAGATTCCTTCATTTTACTATCTGGGTTATTTTGGCCTTGTAGTTATCGTCATGATTCTGGATCATAAAAGACGTGTTGAAGAACTCAGACTTCCCTCTTATTTAACCTTAACATGGTTGCTGTACAGATTGTTATGGATTCCATTATTAATCAAATTCTAATATCATGAAAAAAATTATAATCGCTGGTGGAAGTGGATTTTTAGGATCTGTTTTAGAACGTTATTTTTCTGAAAACGACTACAAAGTTTTTATTCTTACTAGAACTCCTGAAAAAGAGAATCACATTTATTGGGATGCTAAAAATCTAGGAAAATGGTCTGAACTTCTTGAAAATTCAGAAGCTTTAATTAATCTCACTGGAAAATCTGTTGATTGTCGTTATACCAAGAGAAATAAAAAAATGATTTACAATTCCAGAATCGATTCAACGGCTGTACTTGGTTTAGCAATTTCTAAATCTAAAAATCCGCCAAAAACATGGATCAATTCTTCTACAGCTACCATATACGAACATTCAGAAGAGATCTTAATGACTGAAAGAAATGGAATCATTGGAGACGATTTTTCCATGAATATTGCGAAATCATGGGAAAAAACTTTTTATCAATTAACTACTCCCAAAACTAGAAAAATTGTTATCCGAACTGCTATCGTAATGGGCAAAAAAGGAGGTGCTTTACCTACTTTAAAACGACTGGTCAAACTGAGAATGGGTGGAAAACAAGGTTCAGGAAAACAGAAAGTAAGCTGGATACATGAACATGATTTTGCCAGAGCAATTCATTACTTAATTTCTAACTCTCACTTAGAAGGAAACTTTAATGTGACTGTTCCTCAACCAACAGATAACCAATCGTTAATGTCAAGCCTCAGAAATAACATGCTCATTCCTTTTGGGATCAATCACCCTGAGTGGTTATTGGAAGTTGGTGCTCTATTAATTGGAACAGAAACAGAACTAATCTTAAAAAGTAGAAATGTTTTTCCTGAAAGGTTATTGGAAGAAGGTTTCAACTTCAATTATCAAAATATCGATCACGCTCTAAAATCATTACTATGACAAACATCGAACTCACAACACATATTAATGCACCAATAGCACTTGTTTTTGACCTGAACAGAAGTATCGATTTTCATCAACAAACTTTTAAAGAATCAAAAGAAAAAGCGGTGGCTGGAGTTATATCAGGTTTAATTGAATTACATGGAACTGTTACCTGGAGAGGCAAACACTTCGGATTTTATGTTGAACATGAAAGTGTCATTACCGAAATGAACAAGCCCTACTCCTTTACTGATGAAATGAAAAAAGGACAGTTCAAATGGTTGAAACATCAACATATTTTTAAAGAGGAGAATGGCATTGTAATGATGACTGATTATTTCTCTTATGATGTGCCTTTTAGCTTCATTGGCAGTGTTTTAAACAAAATGATTCTCGAACCTTACCTAAAACATATTCTGATTAAACGAAATAAACATGTAAAACAAAAAGCAGAAAGCCTAAGCCTTAACTAAAGAAAACAGTTGACCTTAAAGTTGGTTCCATAAATTTTTATTATTTTCCAAGCTATTAAATCAGTTAATCGAGTAATTTGATATAAAAAATAGTTTACTTTTGGATAACTAAAAACAACACCACATGACCAAGCATGTATTAGAACCCAATTTATGGATCGATAAATATGCAGATTACTTATTCAATTATACTGTAACAAGAGTTAATGATAAAGTGGTGGCCCAGGATTTAGTCCAGGAGACTTTTTTCGCTGGCTTAAAATCGGCTGCCAATTTTAAAGGTGATGCATCAGAACGAACTTGGTTAGTTTCTATCCTAAAGCGTAAAATTATTGATTACTATAGAAAGATTAATTCTAACAAAGGAAAAGCTGAAGTTAGAATTAACTATACCGATGAAGAAACGGAAGGAGATTGGCTAGAAGAAAGAGTCGCTGATCCATTCGATAAAACTGCTGAAAATAAAATCGAAAATGAAGAGCTTGGCCTCGCCATCCATGACTGCTTAGAAAAGCTCCCTGTGAAACAGGCTGAAATCTTCAAAATGAAAACTATACTAAATTATGAAACAAAAACCATTTGTAATGAATTTGATATAACTCCGTCTAACTTATGGGTTATCATACACAGAGCTAGAACTTCTCTAGCCAGTTGTTTGGAGAATAATTGGTTTGATGCAAAGTAATAAAATTTAATATTTTTTGTTATTGTCAATAATCTTTATCTTCTAACCATGAGGGTTACAAAAAAGGCATATTGGAAAATTGGTTTAATGTGGTAAAAAACAAAAATGGAAGCAAAAAACACAACATTATTTATTAACTTCAAAGAAGCAGCTCATATCTGTGATAAGTCTCAGTATAATGAGTCAACTTGGTGGGAACGCTTTAGATTAGTCTTAAGGATGACTTATTGCAAGATCACCAGAGCTTATGTCAAAAAGAACAAAAAATTAACAAGGCTAGTACAAGACAACGATGTAGAGTGCATGGATAATCACATGAAGTCTGACCTTAAAGCTCTGTTCGAACAAGAATTAAAGAAAAACTTAGATTAACCATACAGCAATAGAAGCAACCAAAACACAGGTAGACTTTCAATAAGTATGCTTGAATAATATTTATGTTGATTTTTCTTAGTCACCACGATTAAAAATAAGGTAATTACAACAATCAAACCCAAAACTATTATCTGTTTTGGGTTTTGTTTTTCCTTCATGAATTCCAAGCCTAATTGAACTAGTAATAAAAATCCAGCAATAACTTTACTCTTCTTAACACCTATTCGCTGCGGAATTGTTTTTAAACGAATATCATCTGTATCCATATCCCTAATCTCAAACGGAACCATAATCGCAAAGATGAACAACAGTATTTGAATAAAGTGTAGAACAACGTTTATCGAAAAATTATAGTCTTGACGTATTAATGGTGTCACAACAGTAATAAAAGCCCATGAAAAAGTTATTACATAAATTTTAAATCCGGCTAAAGTCCTTAATGTTTTGTTACCAATGGGTAGGGTATACAATACGGTAATAGCCAGTGGAATCATCAGAGTCGTTTTGGTACGTTCATCCAGAGCCAAAAAATAAAATCCGCTTAAAATTAAACTTATTACAGAAAGAAATAAGATAAGTTGAAACTTCGCGCTTTCAAATTTTCCCCTTCGTACTTTAAACTCGTCCAAATACTTAATAAAGTTATAACCAAAAATAGTTCCGAAGAAACTAAACAACAATAAATCACTATCATATCCAAGGTCAAAACTTAACAAGGTAATATAGGTAAGAGAGTAGACAGATAAAGCCACAATAAGGCTTCCATCTACTAATAAATCTAGGGTTTTAACAATTACCTTCATAATGCAAAAATAGTCGAATTGTTCATAAGTAATATGTTTGGTTAATATTTTGTCATTTTTAAAACAAAAACTCATTATTTCGTTACACGAGAATTGATTATTTTTGCACGACAAATTTAGATTAAAAGTAGTTATGACAACAGACTCATTCGCTTTAAGACATATTGGACCAAGCTCTGAAGAGCAAAAGCAAATGTTAAAAACTATAGGTGTAGACACTGTAGATCAACTAATCTTTGAGACGATACCAGACGATATAAGATTACAAAACAAGCTAGACTTAGCTCCTGCAATGAGCGAATACGAATATTTAGGTCATATTCAAAATTTAGCAGCAAAGAATAAAGTGTTTAAATCCTACATCGGATTAGGATACCACGAAGCTATTATTCCTAGTGTGATTCAACGTAATATACTGGAAAATCCGGGATGGTATACGGCCTACACGCCTTATCAAGCTGAGATTGCTCAAGGTAGATTAGAAGCGCTACTGAATTTCCAAACCATGGTGACCGATCTAACTGGAATGGAATTAGCAAACGCTTCTTTGCTTGACGAAGGTACTGCTGCTGCAGAAGCGATGGCCTTATTATTTGATGTTAGAGAAAGAGCGCAAAAGAAAGCGGGTGTGAATAAATTTTTCGTTTCAGAAGAAATTCTTCCACAAACCCTTTCAGTATTAAAAACAAGAGCTTACCCAATAGGAATAGAACTCGTTGTTGGCAACCATCAAAAGTTTGATTTTTCTGAGGAATTTTTCGGAGCCATACTTCAATATCCCGGAAAACATGGTCAAGTTCATGACTATGCCTCTTTTGTAAGTCAAGCCAATGAAAATAATATCAAAGTCGCTGTTGCTGCTGATATTTTAAGTTTAGTGAAGCTGAAGGCTCCAGGCGAATTTGGAGTTGATGTGGTTGTTGGAACTACACAGCGTTTTGGAATCCCATTAGGATACGGAGGACCACACGCAGGATATTTTGCCACTAAAGAAGCGTACAAAAGAAGTATTCCAGGAAGAATTATTGGCGTTACTCAAGACACGAATGGCAATAGAGCCTTAAGAATGGCTTTACAAACCAGAGAGCAACATATAAAAAGAGAAAAAGCAACCTCTAATATTTGTACAGCGCAAGTATTATTGGCTGTAATGGCAGGTATGTATGCTGTTTACCACGGAAAGAACGGATTAGAATATATCGCTAATAAAGTACATAACGCTACAGTAACTGTAGCCAATGTCTTATCAGGACTAGGGATTAAACAACTGAATTCTGCTTATTTCGACACTATTTTAGTAGCAGTTGAAACAGCTAAGATAAAACCTGTTGCAGAAGCACACGAAATCAATTTTAATTATATCAATGAGAACCAGCTGTCAATTTCTTTAAACGAAACAGTTGGTCTTAATGAAATCAATAATATTATCGCTGTATTTACCGAAGCTTTGAATTTACAAGCAACTTCAGTAGCACGTGTAGATAAAGGTAATGTCATTACTGATTCAGCAAAGAGAACAACTTCATTCTTAGAAAACGAAGTATTCAATTCTTACCATTCTGAAACGGAAATGATGCGTTATATCAAGAAATTAGAGCGTAAAGATTTAGCCTTAAATCATTCGATGATTTCTTTAGGTTCTTGTACGATGAAATTAAACGCTGCTTCAGAAATGCTTCCTTTTAGTTATCCTAACTGGGGAAATATTCACCCGTTTGTACCGTTAGATCAGGCTCAGGGATATCAGGAGGTAATCAAGAATTTAGAGCATCAATTAAATGTGATTACAGGTTTCTCCGGAACTTCATTACAACCCAACTCTGGAGCTCAAGGAGAATTCGCTGGATTAATGACGATTAAAGCTTACCACGAGAATAATGATGATGCGCACAGAAATATCTGTTTAATTCCTGCTTCAGCTCACGGAACAAATCCAGCCTCAGCAGTTATGGCAGGTATGAAAGTTGTCGTGACAAAAACAGATGAAAAAGGAAATATTGACTTAGATGATCTTAGGGCAAAAGCTGAACAACATAAAGACAATTTAGCTGCTTTAATGATAACGTATCCTTCTACTCATGGAGTATACGAAAAAGCAATTTGTAAAATCACCAATATCATTCACGAGAATGGTGGTCAAGTTTATATGGACGGAGCGAATATGAACGCTCAGGTTGGATTAACAAATCCGGCTACAATCGGAGCCGATGTGTGTCACCTTAACCTTCATAAAACATTTGCTATTCCTCATGGAGGAGGTGGACCAGGAGTCGGACCTATTTGTGTAGCACCACAGTTAGTTCCGTTTTTACCAACTAACCCAATTATTGAAACAGGTGGAGAAAGTGCTATTACTGCTATTTCAGCTGCACCTTGGGGAAGTGCTTTAGCTTGTCTAATCTCTTATGGTTACATCACTATGTTAGGAGCCGATGGTTTAACAGATTCTACTAAAGCTGCGATCTTAAATGCAAACTATATCAAAGAACGCCTAGATGGTCACTATGAAACATTATATTCAGGAGAAATGGGTAGAGCTGCTCACGAAATGATTATTGATTGTAGAGACTTTAAGAAAAATGGTATTGAAGTAGTGGATATCGCAAAACGATTAATTGACTACGGTTTCCATGCACCTACTGTATCATTCCCTGTTGCAGGAACAATAATGGTGGAGCCAACAGAATCTGAATGCTTAGCGGAACTAGATCGTTTTTGTGATGCTTTAATTTCTATTAGAAAGGAAATCGCTGAAGTAACAGCTGAAAATCCAAATAACATGATGAAAAATGCTCCTCATACACAAGAGATGCTTACTGCTGACGAATGGGATTTACCATATTCTAGAAAACAAGCAGCCTTTCCATTAGACTATATCGCCGAGAATAAATTCTGGCCTTCTGTTAGAAGAGTTGATGACGCCTATGGAGACAGGAACTTAATCTGTACTTGTGCGCCAATCGAAGCGTATCAACCAGCCTAGAATACAAGAAATATAATATCAAAAAAGGCAGCTCAAACTAAGCTGCCTTTTTATTAAATGCATATTATTTCAAAAAATGGTTGTTTCAAATTTATAATGGTTAGATTGCGACACCTTAACACTCACACATGTCTATAAAAATCACTGGCGTAGGATCATATATTCCTGAAGGTATAGAACGAAATGAAGATTTCAATAATCACCTTTTTTTACAAAAAGACGGAAGTAACTTTGAACATTCTAATGAAGTTATTATTGAAAAATTTAAAGATATAACTGGAATTGAAGAAAGAAGGTATGCTCCTAATAATCTAAACACCTCAGACTTAGGTTTTTTTGCAGCACAGAAAGCTATTGAAGATGCTACAATTGATATCGAAACCTTAGACTACATTATCGTGGCGCATAATTTTGGAGATGTAAAGTATAATGAAACACAAGGTGATACAGTGCCTAGTTTAGCCTCTCGAATCAAGCACAAACTGCGAATAAAAAATGCTAATTGTGTAGCCTATGATGTATTATTTGGTTGTCCTGGATGGATCGAAGGTGTTATCCAAGCGCAAGCATTTATCAAAGCCAGTATGGCAAAAAAATGCTTGGTTATAGGCACCGAAGCTTTATCCCGAGTTGTTGACATGCACGATAGAGATTCAATGATTTACTCTGATGGGGCTGGAGCAGTTATTATAGAATATGATGAAAACGGCACAGGAGGTATCTTGGCACACCAAACCGCTTCTCATACGTATGACGAAGTACACTTTTTATATTTTGGAAATTCCTACAATAAGGAACTTCCTCAAAGTACTCGCTATCTAAAAATGTATGGTAGAAAAATTTATGAGTTCGCCTTGGCTAACGTACCACAAGCCATGAAAGCCTGTTTAGATAAGAGCGGCGTAGCTATTTCTGACATCAAAAAGATTTTTATCCATCAGGCAAACGAAAAAATGGATGAAGCCATTTTAAAAAGATTTTATCGCCTTTTTAAAGAGCAAATACCTGAAAACATCATGCCTATGAGTATTCATAAACTTGGAAATAGTTCTGTTGCTACTGTTCCAACCTTGTTTGATCTAGTGAAAAGCAATCGATTAGAAAACCATCAAATTAACAAAGGCGACATTATATTATTAGCAAGTGTAGGCGCCGGGATGAATATCAATGCTATAGTCTATCAATATTAAAAGATGCCGTCTGAAACGTGATTGTATTCTCATTTTTAGCGCCCACGTGCCGCTAAAACCTCAGCGGAGGTAGAGTCAAAATATCTCAATTAGTTTATAAATCAAAATTTTGATTTAAATGAGATTCTTCACTTTTATTCAGAATTACAATTTTCAGACAGCCTCTATTATTGAATCAAACCTCAAAAAACTAAGGAATTACATTCGCTCTAATTTTCACTTGCTCTCTACCTTTTTCAGTATTCGCTACAATAGTAACTGTTTTATGCTGTTGATTAGGCTTACCCTTAGAGTTAAACTTTACAGTAAACGTTCCTTTAGCTCCAACTTGAATTGGTTCTCTTGGCCAATCATTAGCCACGGTACAACCACAGCTTCCTTTCATACTTACAATTACTAAAGGCTTGTCACCTGTATTGGTGAATTCAAACTCGGTAGAGACCATATCGCCTTCATTGATATCACCAAAATCGTGAATCGCCTTATTAAAAGACATTTTGGCAAAGGCCTTCTTGGCTACTTCAGCAGTTTTCAAATTTTCTTTTTCAGTGTTAACACTGGTAAATGCAGAAAAACTAATTACTCCT
>JABSPN010000063.1 GCA_013214425.1 Flavobacteriaceae bacterium
ATATAACACACTTTTAACTAGTTCATTAAAAAGTTTTTACTAAATTTAACAAGCCAAAAACTAAACCATGAACAAAAATCGCCTCCATATCACAAATGGTGATAGTACTACCGAAATTCTAAAAAAACTTGGATTTAAGGGTGAAATAATCACCTGGAGAGAAATGTTGTGTGAAGGAAGAACCACCACAGATGTCGGTTCTGAAGGATTCTGGAAATCCAGGTTTAATTTTTTCTCTTCTACTTATAAAGTCACTAAAAGAAGCTTTATCGACAAAACGGTCAAAGAATTTAGAAATCTTTGTAATCAGAAAACTCAAGATGAAATTGTACTCTGGTTTGAGTACGATCTATTCTGTCAAATCAATATGTTAGCCATGATTAGTTGGCTAAAAACTCATCGAAAAGGAGCACATATTACTTTAGTCTGCTCTGGAAAAGAAGACAATACTAAGAAACTATACGGTCTGGGTGAGCTCAGTAAAGACCAGATAATAAATCTTTTTGAAAAACGTATTTCATTAACGATCGACGATATTGAGTATGCAGATTATATGTGGCATCTATATTGTTCAGATTCGCCATTACAAATGCAAACACATGCTCGATTTAACGCCTCGCAGTTCCGTTATTTAACTGAAGCTCTAGAAACACATTTAAAACGCTTCCCTTCAATTAAAAACGGATTAAACGATCTTGAAAATACCATCTTAACTACGGCAGTCAGCAAAAAACATAAGACTAAAGAAGATTTAGTAAAAACCCTACTTAAAAATCCAAATTATTACGGATTTGGTGACATTCAATATTTTAAGAAATTAGATGACTTGAAAGTTTTGTTTAAAAATTTCTCCCCTGTTTACCTAACCGACTTAGGTTTGGACATACAAGAAGGTGCCCATAACATCTATTCACAAGTAAAAGATCCGAATGTCTATTTAGGCGGAAGTCTGAAATATTCATTCTTATACAACGACACAAACAACAAACTACTCAAGTTGTAATAAATGATCTTTAAACTCATTCGCTTTTTAGCTACACTTAGCAGTTTAGCTTATTGTTTGTTTGTTTTTATTTTCGGTTTAACTCCATTTAGATTTTCTGATACTAATTTATCTAGTAATATATTGTGGACTTTGATCGCCACAACTACTCTTTTTGGGTTAGTTCATTTTATGTTGCTTACCTGGAAAAACAAAAGCACCTCAAGTAGAATTCGTAACCTTATTTTTAGCATCCTATATCTCTTTTCACCTTTTACAATTATTATTATTTTATCGATGAGCTATTGCCCTCATTGGAATCAACGATTAACTGGCGAGACTGTATATGAGCATAAATTTACTGAAAATCAACAGATCACAAAGGGATATTTTTTATGCACCGGAAATAGAAAAACACAATACCAAACAAAATTACTTCATGTTCGAAAAATCAATTCATTTTTGATACATTGCAAAGAAATCACCTTGGGTGATATTGAAAAAGATATTTGGATTAAGAAGATTGAATAATGAACAAACCTATTGCCGAATCTGAACTAATTATCAATGAAGATGGAAGTATCTATCACTTAAATCTTTTACCTACTGATATTGCAACAACCATAATAACTGTTGGTGATCCCGACAGAGTCTCGAGTGTTACACAACACTTTGACTCTATAAGAGTTTCAAAGCAAAAAAGAGAGTTTAAGGCTGAAACCGGACTATACAAAGGAAAAGAAATTACTGTTATCTCTACTGGTATCGGGACAGACAACATCGATATCGTTTTCAACGAATTAGATGCCCTAGTGAATATCGATTTTGAAACGAGAAGGATAAAAGAAACGCATACTTCTTTAGACATTATAAGAATCGGTACTTCAGGGACAATTCAATCCAATATTCCTATTGATTCTTTTTTGATTTCTGAATTGGTCATAGGATTTGATAGCTTATTACATTTTTACAAAAGTGATGCTATTCAAAATCTGAAAGTAGCCCAAGCATTTATTGAACATACCAATTGGGATTCCAGAAAATCGCATCCGTACATTGTCACTTGTAATTCGGATTTAGGAACTTACTTCAAATCCGATCAAGTCATCAACGGATTTACTGCTACCAACGTAGGTTTTTATGGCCCACAATCCAGAACATTACGCCTACAGATCAAAGACACCGAACTAAATGAGAAGTTAGCTAGTTTCTCATATAAGGGTATGCAGGTAACCAATTTAGAAATGGAAACATCAGGAATTTACGGGATGGCAAAGCTTTTAGGTCATCGAGCAGTTTCACTGAATGCCATATTGGCCAATAGAGCTACAGGAACTTTTTCCGCAGAACCGAATCAAATAGTGAATGACCTGATTGCCTATTGTCTGGATAAAATTCTAACAATAAAGACATAGCCTGTTATTCCTAAAATTATTATTTTTGAATCCTTTTGCCTGAATAACCTATTATGAAGAATATAAAAATCGGTGGTGTTCCTGAACATTTTAACTTGGCTTGGTACTTAAGCTTAAAAGATAAATCTTATCAAAAAAAAGGTATCAACTTACGCTGGGAAGACTTTCATGGTGGTACTGGGCAAATGTGTAAAGCCTTACGTAAAAAGGAAATTGATCTGGCTGTAATTCTTTCCGAAGGAATCATTAGAGATATCATCAATGGTAACGAAGCCAAAATCGTACAAGTTTTCACCAAAACTCCACTTATCTGGGGAATTCATGTTGCTGCAAATTCAAATTATCATACCATAGACGATCTGAAAGGCAAGAAAGCTGCCATTAGTAGATTTGGTTCGGGATCACATTTAATGGCTTATGTAAATGCCGAAAATAATGGTTGGGATACTAATAAAGACTTAGACTTTGAAGTGATCAAAAACTTAGAAGGTGCCCTTGAAGGCTTACCCAAAGGAAAAGGAGATTATTTCTTATGGGAAAAATTCACCACTAAGCCATATGTAGATAATGGAACGTTTAGAACTGTTGGTTATTGCCCTACCCCATGGCCATGTTTTGTTATTGCTGTTCGTAACGATGTTTTAGAAAATGAGCTAGATGAGATTAAAACCATCTTAGAGATTATTAATAATACTACAATTGAGTTCAAACAAACTCCTTCAATCGATGTGATGATTAGCAATCGTTATGATCAACAATTAGAAGATGTTCAAGAATGGCTAAGCTTAACTGAATGGTCTCAGGAAAATATCACCCGAGAAACAATTGAAAAAATCCAGAATCAATTATTGGCATTAGAAGTCATCCCACAAAAAGTCTCCTATGAAGAATTGGTTTTTGATGCATTTTAATTCCTTATTTACGCAACCTTTTATATTTTCATGCATCTATTGAAAAATCAGACCATGAAAAGACTAATCAGCTTGTTAATTCTTTGTATTTGCTTTACCAATGTTAGTATCGCTCAAAATGACGAAGAAGGTGCTATTAAATTATTCGATGAATCTCATGTTACTGTAAGTTCTCATCTCTTTAGTAGAGTTCCAAGAATCACAGTGGGTTTTATTACCTCAATAAATTATCGATGGTTAGCTGGTATTGAAATTGGTTTCAATGGAGGTTTTACAGCTTATGAAAGAGACAATACTTGGATTGGATCCAACTATAAGCTATTTGAAATTCGTCCGCAACTCTACTATACGTTTACCAATAACCCCAAAATCAGATCCTATATTTCAGGTGAATTGTTTTATATCAATCATCAGGATACATTCAGGAATGAATTTTTTATTCTTTCGGGAACCGATTTAAATGTAGAATTTGAATCTGCAGATTATACCCGAATCAAAACCGGGATTAATTTCCATTTTGGTGTTTTTAAAAGTATCTATAAAGGATTCGGAATAAATCCTTCTATCGGACTTGGTCTAAGATACAGAAAAGTTGATTATAGAAATGTGCGTAATGGTATTATCATCGACCCTAATAATTTAGATGATGAGGAGAATCTGTTTGGTTCATTAGACAACTATATAACTGATGAAGGAAGCACGTTCGGGTTTAATATGGTGATTAGCATAAAACTTTATTATAAGTTTTAATTCAACTTCCAGTTAATCTCCTGAAAATCTTTTGCTAACAACAACTCGTTGGTCTTGGAAAAATGCTTGTTGCCAAACCAATAACCCCTATTAGCACTTAAGGGAGAAGGATGTCCTGATGTCAATATCTGATGCTTACTCTTATCAATTAAGGAGGCTTTCTTTTTTGCAAATCCGCCCCACAATAAAAAGACCACATCTTGTTTATTTTCAGACACTTTTTTTATCACTGCATCGGTAAAGGTTTCCCAGCCTCTATTTTGATGACTTCCCGCTTGATGCGCTCTAACGGTCAAGGAAGCGTTTAATAACAATACTCCTTGTTTGGCCCAGGCTTCCAGATTTCCGGATTTAGGATAAGTATACCCTAAATCTGTTTCAATCTCCTTAAAGATATTGATTAGTGATGGCGGGTGTTGTATGCCATCATGCACTGAAAAGCATAATCCGTTTGCTTGATTAAGTCCGTGGTAAGGATCCTGGCCAATAATCACAACTTTTAAATCCTGAAACTCACAATGATCAAAAGCAGCAAATATTGCACTAGCTACAGGGTAACATATATGTGTTTTGTATTCTTGTTTAACAAAATTGATAAGAGATTGATAATAAGGCTTATCAAATTCCTCCTGAAGATAAGGCTTCCAGCTTTCATTAATGTTTATGTTCATGTGCAAGTCATTCAATTGGCTATTGTAAACTAAATTACAATTAAAAACCTTTACTTTGCAGCATACTTCGTAGAAAGTAATAACTAATGAATAAAATAGCAAAAAAAACACTACAGGACCTAGAGTTCCAAACTGTACTTGATCAGATCGCTGAATACAGCAATACTGAATCAGGAAAAACAGCTGTGTCCAAAATTCATCCATTTACTGATGAATTTCAGCTTAAAATTTCATTGTATCAGACGAGTGAATACGTGGCTTCTTTCGAAAATGAAAACAGTATTCCAAACCATTATTTTGATGAAATTTCTGAAGAGTTGAAATTTTTGCTAATCGAAGACTATTTCTTGGAAATCGAGAGTTTTAGGAAGATAAAAAGTCTCGCGTTAACTTCTAACGAACTGATACTATTCTTCAAAAAGTTCAAAGAATACTACCCTATTCTTTTTGAAACTTCAAATAAAATAGAATATACAAAAGCTGTTATTGAGGCAATAGACAAGATTTTTGATCGCTTTGGTGAGGTCAAGGATAAGGCTTCTGATGAATTATATGGTATAAGAAAAAAACTAAAAGGTTTACAGGGTAGAATCAACCAAAGTTTTGTATCAGCCTTAAGTCATTTTAATGATTTAGGTTATTTAGATGATATCAAGGAAACTGTTGTAGACAATAAAAGAGTGTTGGCTGTTTCTGCAATGTATAGAAGAAAAGTAAAAGGTTCGTTATTGGGAAGCTCCAAAACAGGAAGCATTGTTTATATAGAACCACAAGCTACTTTACAGTTAACCAGAGAACTTCAGGATTTAGAATATCTAGAGCGCGAAGAAATCATCAAAATATTAAAGCAATTAACTTTATATGTAAGAAACTTTCAACCCTTACTTGAATCATATCAAGAATTCTTAACGCAAATTGATCTAATTGCTGCAAAGGCCAAATTTGCTAATGAATTAAACGCGATTCTTCCTGAATTAATCCATGAAAGGGAATTGTATTTAAGAGATGCTTATCATCCTCTCCTCTATTTAACCAATAAGGCGAAAGGAGAAAAAACCTTTCCTCAGACTATTGAGTTAGATCAGAGTCATCGAATTATTGTTATTTCTGGACCCAACGCCGGTGGAAAGAGTATTACCTTGAAAACAATCGGTTTGTTGCAAGTTATGTTACAATCAGGAATGTTAGTTCCTGTGCATGAACGCAGTAAAATGTGTCTTTTTGATCGAATCTTAACAGATATTGGTGATAATCAATCTATAGAAAATCATCTTTCTACCTATAGCTACCGATTAAAGAATATGAATCAGTTTTTGAAGAAGTGTAATAGTCGTACACTCTTTCTGATTGATGAATTTGGTACTGGATCAGATCCAGAACTTGGCGGAGCATTAGCCGAAGCTTTTTTGGAAGTGTTTCATGAAAGAGAGGCTTTTGGAATTATTACAACGCATTATGCCAACTTAAAAATTCTGGCAGATGAATTACCTGAAATCAGTAATGCCAATATGCTTTTTGATGCCAGAACACTGGAGCCAACTTTCCAGTTGGCTTTAGGACAACCTGGAAGCTCATTCACATTTGAAGTGGCTCAGAAAAATGGAATACCATATAGCTTAATTAACAAGGCTAAAAAGAAAGTAGAGGGTGGTAAGGTTCGCTTTGATAAGACTATTGCTAAACTTCAGAGAGAACGTTCCAAACTAGAAAAAACAACAAAAAGTCTTTCTACGGAAGAATCTAAAAAACGCCTGGAAACAGAAAAACTTGAAAAGGTAAGTCAGCGAGTTCAGGATAAATTAGAAAGTTATCAGGAGTTATACGATAGCAATCAGCGTTTTATTCGATTAGGCGAACGCATCGACAAACTAGCCGAAAGCTATTTTAACAACAAACAAAAGAAGCGTTTGATAGGTGAATTTTTAAAGCTTATTGAAGTAGAAAACTCGAAGCGAAAAAAAGTAACGAAAAAGGAAAAGACAATTCAGAAGAAAAAAACTGAGGCGGTTAAAAAAGAAGTCGAGAAGAAAGTAGAAATCATTAGAAAAAAGAAAAAAGAAGAAAAAGCCAAGGCTGCTGCACAACCTCCCAAACCAAAAGTTACACTTAAACTTGGCGATCGAGTTCGCATGATTGACGGTAGAGCCATTGGAACTCTCGAAAAGATTGAGAAGAAAAAGGCTTTTGTTAATTATGGCATTTTTACTACTGAATGTAAATTGGAACAACTGGAATTTGTAGAAAGAGCTAAATAAACTCAAACAGGTATTTTTACCTGTAAAAAACACGTGTTTATACGCTAGTATTTATTAATTAATTAGGCTATTTTTAAACACGAAACCAACCTGAACAATTCAACGACATTCCCTTTATTCAACACTCATTGAATACTCTTTCAGTTGGTTAATTTAAACTCACTATTAACCAAAACTTTTTTTATCATGATGACATTAAAATTTCACAATCAAACTGGCAACAAAGACTTATACCTGTTCTTTAATTACACAACAACCAACTCTTCTGGAGAAAGCGGATTTTCTGATATGAGTTATCTTCAGCCATGGAAGAACGGAAATCTAGCCCTAGACGAAGCATATGAATGTAGTTTCGATTGGATTAATTCGGGTACCTTCTGGTACATGATAACTAATGAAACCGGTGCCGCAACTATAGCCGCACACCCAAATACTGCGATGGGCACGGCAGACAAGAACTGGGTAGGTGGTTTCTTTGAATTAACTTCTTTAGAAAGTGCAAAAAAGGCTTATTTCGATATTACTAATGTGGATCAAGTTGGTTTATTTTGCGGAATTAAATTCAGTGACGGAAACAAATGTGGATATGGCAAACCAGCTAATGATTTTATTTCTGGACTAGAGACTGCTTGTGATTTAGGAAGTAGTACTTCTGCTAAAATAACCATCACAGGAACTGACGGTGTTTCGTATTCAAAACTTTGGGGACCAACAGTTCCAGAAGTTAGCTCTGAATATAACGGGGCTTATGATGAATACATTACAGCCATTACCAATAACAAAACTGCACTAACTATTGTTTCTGATAAAACAAAAGATTCTGGACATGGTGGGACTGAACTGGGAAGTTTTACTTTTAAAGGAACGTGGGGACAACCGGATTCTTTACCAGCAGGCAGCAGCTTAAATAAAGAAGATGTAATCCTATGGTTTGAAGCCGACGATTGTACTTCTGCTGGTACTAAAACTTATATTTACTTAACTGACAAAGGACTTAATGGTGCTACTATTATGGGTGGAAGCAGTAGTGGCGGAATGTATGTATATCCAGCCTTTGAATACTACGATCCTTCTGCTCCAAACAATATTGGCAAAGGTGGTTGGGCAGAAGATGTTTCTTTAAACTGGACGGCGACAGGAGAAAATGCTGTGGCAGATACTACTTGTTTTCAGGCTATGATTGACAGTGTGATTAGAGATTTAATCACTGCATTAAATCTGGGTTATATTGGCGTAACTGCAGCTCATAATACATTTACTTATGGAGATTCGAGTACCTATGCTTCAGCTGCTACACAAGCAAAATACTTAAATGAATGGAATAATTACATTACTAGTAATTCAGATTCTTATGGTATGGCTTATTCAGATAATGCACACGAAAAAGTACAATTTAATCCGCCTATTAACGGAACAATCGATTGTTATATACTAAAACAAGACGATGCCAATACCAAAACATATTGGTCAAAGTCGTAAGAAGCTTTAGATAGCTGTTTTTTATATTGCGTGATCATAAGTTTTCATTAACACTTGATCACGCAATTTCTTTTTATCTTTGTTGTGAAATGGATCAACTACCTAAAGACAAGAAAATTCTATTATTTGACGGCGTCTGTAATCTTTGCAATAGTTCAGTAAACTATATCATTGACAGAGATAAAAATGATGTCTTTCGTTTTGTAGCCTTACAATCAGATTTAGGGAAATCTATTCAGGAATATCTAGGTTTAAACCCTAATGATTTAGACACCATTATTTTATATATTCCAGGCGAGGCTTATTATAATAAATCAAGTGCAGCACTTAAAGTGTTAAATGAATTTTCTGGATTGTGGAAAATCATGAATATTTTCTATATCATTCCTAAGCCTATACGTGATGTTTTTTACAACCTAATAGCAAAAAATAGGTATAAGCTCTTCGGAAAAAAGGAACAATGTCGTATTCCTACTCCTGAATTAAAAGCAAAGTTTTTATAATTTTACTGCACTTCAAACTGTCGGATCTGTGACTCAGACTCATTCCCATTAAGGTCTTTCGAAATTATTCTCCAAAAATAAATTCCTGAAGTCAAAGTTGTATCATAAGTTTCAGCTGTTTGATCTGTACTCACTATCGTTGGCGGATTCGTATTGCCTAAATACACATCGTAAACCAACAAAGCTGTTTCTCCAACATCAGGATCATTCCCTTGCCATGATAAGGTCACATTATTACTTGTTAATACTTCACCATTGGTTGGACTAATCATTGTTGCTGGAAATGGTGCATAATTACTGGTTGCATCAAATGGTGTTTGGAATTGCCATACCGAACCTGTAGCGCTTAACCCTTCGCTATCTGTTGCTCTTACAGTCCAAGAATAAGTCACTCCTTTTTCTAGATTTGCTGTCCCTGAAGTACTTGTTGTCTGTATGGTTTCAGCAACTGCATTTGTAGATTGATTCGTAATCGTTAACGTATAATCTAGTGTTGAATCTTCAGCATCTTGAAATGCAGTCCATGAAAAACTCACTTGAATCGTTGTTGGTGAAGTTTCAGTTCCTGTACAGGTTTCATTATTATTCGGACTAGTATAACTACTCGCTACTGGAGCTGTGTTTGTTGGATTATTCCCATTTCCATTATCTCCTCCTCCATTATCCTCGCTTTTACTACACGAAGCTATTATTAATCCTGATAAACTTATAATTAAAAATACTTTTTTCATGTCTTATTCTTTTATAATTCTAGTCTTAAAGACTTCTTTGTTAGTTACTAAATTTATTATGTATACACCGCTCTGTAGTGACTGTAATTCTATTTCTCTATTCTGAAGCGGTAAGTTTAACTCTTGATTTTTGACAAGTTTTCCTGAAATATCAAATACTTGTAGCGTTGCCTTTTCTTCGGAACTTAAAAGGGAAATAAAAATATTCTTATTTGTAGGATTCGGATATACAACAAATTGCTTCTCTGAATCTAATAGAATCGTTTCTTCAAAACTTCCCTGACAGGTTTTTTCAGTAGTAATAACAATTTCATTTTCTAAAGCGGTTAATTCGTGTTCAAATGTTACAACTGTAGTATCAGTTGGAGCATTCAATATAAACTCTTGATTATTAATCGCAATAGTATATTCAGTTGCTCCTGAAAGATCTACTGAATAGAAATTCTCTGTCACATTAGAATCTCCCGTTAAGTTTGCTGGGGCATCGATATTTAGTGTAAAGCACTGTTCATAATTTTCCGAAGGAATACTGACACATAAATAATAGGAACCTGAATCTAGGGAATCAATCGTTAAGTTTTGCGTAAAAGTAGTATTCGGTAATGAAACTGAATTTCCATTATACGTTAACGAAGCTTCGTAATTATAATTGGCTATAGCTGTAATTATGATTTGCGCATTATTTGAATTGACACAAGTCTCAGTCAATGTTTCTATACTGAAATTATCAGCAGGTAAATCAATCGGACAGCCATTAATACTTCCAGCGATATACGGACAATTATCGTCTACATCCAACACGCCATCATTATCATCATCGTCGTCACAAGGATCACCAATCCCATCATTATCTGAATCATTCTGATTTGTATCATTATTAAATGGACAATTATCATCTATATCTAAAATACCATCATGGAAGATGGTTGCGATTAGACTCAATCTAGTTACTCGAGTTAAAAAATCAGATCATCCAGGTATTAACATGATGTCACAGAGCATAGGGAATTGAGGCTAAGGCGTGTTTTTTAAGCCGGCGGGTTTTATATATCTTGTAATGTTAATTTTACGGTACCGATTCCGAGAAAACCATAACAGATATCAATATGCCGTAAGAAGCAAATATGTTCAGAATAGGTTTGTGCGAGGATAAGGAGGGGGGTGTAAATTTTGTCCGACGCCGGGCCTGTCTGCCAGAACCGGAAGCTGATTTAGCAGTTTCCGGTTTTGGCAGACAGCCCGACGAGTCAGCGTCGGACAAAATATACACACCCCGAACCCCACGCACAAACTGAACATATTTTCTGAACATATTTGCTTCTGAGGGCATATTGATATCTGTTAT
>JABSPN010000064.1 GCA_013214425.1 Flavobacteriaceae bacterium
GCTCAAGGTTATGCCAGAGTCAGTGGAAAAGTAGGAGTAGCTATTGCAACATCAGGGCCGGGAGCAACCAATCTAATCACTGGAATCGCCGATGCACAAATAGATTCAACCCCAATGGTATGCATTACGGGACAGGTGCCTTCACATTTATTGGGAACAGATGCTTTTCAGGAAACAGATATCATCAGTATATCGACACCCGTAACCAAATGGAATTATCAGGTAACCAAAGCTTCAGAAATACCAGAAGTAATGGCCAAAGCTTTTTATATCGCCAAGTCTGGAAGGCCAGGGCCTGTATTAATAGATATTACTAAAGACGCCCAGTTTGGAGAGTTGGATTTCTCCTATGAAAAATGTGATTTTATCAGGAGTTATAAACCAACACCAAAACCAGATCAAAAAGTAATTCAAGAAGCAGCCGAATTAATCAATAGTGCACAAAGACCACTGGTTGTTTTTGGTCAAGGTGTATTGATAGGAAATGCAGAAGAAGAGTTTAAGGCTTTTGTTGAGCGAGCAGGATTACCAGCGGCCTGGACCATATTAGGTTTGTCTGCTTTACCAACAGATCATGAACTAAATGTTGGGATGGTCGGAATGCATGGTAACTATGCACCTAATATATTGACCAATGAGTGCGATGTTTTAATTGCTGTAGGGATGCGTTTTGATGATAGAGTAACTGGTAGACTAGACGATTATGCCAAACAAGCTAAAGTCATTCATTTTGAAATTGACCCTGCAGAAATTGATAAGAATGTCCCAACAGATATAGCAGTATTAGGAAATGTAAAAGAAACATTGCCTTTAGTAACAAAGTCCTTAAAGCCTAATAATCATAAATTCTGGCTACAACGATTTACGGCATTGGATCAAGAAGAATACAATCAGGTAATTAAAAATGATTTACAACCGTCTTCTGAAAAACTCACTATGGCTGAAGTTTTAGAGCAGGTGAATCTTGCCTCGAATCATGAAGCGGTTATCGTTTCAGATGTTGGACAGCATCAAATGATTGCTTGTCGATATGCAAAATTTCAGAAGTCTAGAAGCAATATAACATCTGGTGGATTAGGAACCATGGGCTTTGCTTTACCAGCCGCAATAGGGGCGAAAATGGGAAGTCCAGAAAGAGAAGTTGTTGCTGTAATTGGAGATGGAGGCTACCAAATGACTATTCAGGAATTAGGAACCATACTGCAAACTAAAGTTCCGGTTAAAATATTGGTTTTGAATAACGATTTCTTAGGAATGGTTAGGCAATGGCAGGAATTGTTTTTTGATAAACGATATGCGTCAACAGAAATGACCAATCCAGACTTTGTAACAATTGCAAAGGGATACGGATTAAGAGCAAATCGAGTAGTAAAACGCGATGCTTTAAAAGCAGCTGTTTCAGAGATGATACAATCTAAAGAGGCCTACTTTCTAGAAGTTGTAGTAGCCAAAGAAGATAATGTATTTCCAATGATTCCTTCAGGAGCATCGGTATCAGAAATAAGACTAAAGTGATAAAAGTTAAAATTAATTAGCATCAGTTCGAGTGATTCTAAAAGAATCGTATCGAGAAAAAACAAAAGAAACTTCTCGATACAAATCCCGAAACTTCGGGATTCACTTGAACTGACATAAAACTAGAATTATGAAAAAACAGTTTTTTACCCTGTCGATCTATACTGAAAATAAGGTAGGGTTATTAAATAGAGTCACATCGATATTCCTGAGAAGGCATATCAATATAGAAAGTTTAACGGTATCGGAATCTGAGATTAAAGATGCACACAGATTTACATTGGTTGTCAAAACTTCTGAAGAACAAATAAAGAAAATAGTCGGACAATTAGAGAAACAAGTTGAGGTAATCAAAGCGTATTATCATACAGCCGACGAAACTATTTTTCAGGAGATAGCCTTATATAAGATTGCGACTGAAAACCTTTATGAAGGCAATCTTCAGGGAATTATAAAACAGCACTATGCCAGTATTGTCGAAGTGAATAAGGAATTCATTGTTGTTGAGAAAAGCGGTGATTATGAATCGACTCAGCAGTTGTATAATGAATTGCGTCCCTACGGAATGCTACAATTTGTCCGTTCAGGAAGAATAGCAGTAACAAAACCTAAGATGAATATCTCGGGGATATTAAATCAGTAATTTGTCATACTGAGCTTGTCGAAGTATGGCAAATTAAACACACTTAGACAGACTCAGAGTGACATTTATTTAATAAAAGATATAAAAAATGAAAAATTATTTTAACACGTTACCATTAAGAAAGCAATTAGAACAATTAGGAACTTGTGAGTTTTTAGACCGCTCAGAGTTTGAACAAGAAGTAACACCACTTAAAAACAAAAAAATAGTCATAGTAGGATGTGGAGCTCAAGGATTAAATCAAGGGCTCAATCTTCGCGATTCAGGATTAGATGTCTCTTATGCTTTAAGAGCAAGTGCCATCGAAGAAGAGAGAACATCCTACAGAAATGCAGTAGATAATGACTTTAATGTTGGAACCTATTGTGAAATGATTCCAACGGCCGATTTGGTTTGTAACCTGACTCCGGATAAACAACATACCAAGGTAGTTTCAGCAGTCATGCCTTTAATGAAAAGAGGGGCGACTTTATCCTATTCTCACGGATTCAATATTGTTGAAGAAGGAATGAAAGTTCGTGAAGATTTAACCGTAATCATGGTAGCTCCAAAATGTCCGGGTACTGAAGTAAGAGAAGAATATAAACGTGGATTTGGAGTCCCTACCTTAATAGCGGTTCACCCCGATAACGACCCGGAAAACAAAGGTTTTGAATGGGCTAAAGCTTATGCAGCAGGGACTGGTGGGCATAGAGCCGGCGTATTACGCTCTTCTTTTGTAGCTGAAGTAAAGTCAGATTTAATGGGAGAACAGACCATACTTTGTGGTTTGTTGCAAACGGGATCGATTTTATGTTTCGACAAAATGGTAGCAGGAGGGGTAGATCCTAATTATGGAGCAAGATTGATTCAATATGGTTGGGAAACGATAACCGAAGCATTAAAGCATGGAGGAATTACCAATATGATGGATCGATTATCGAATCCAGCGAAACTTAAAGCCTACCAACTTTCTGAAGAGTTAAAAGAAATCATGCGTCCACTTTTCCAAAAACATATGGACGACATTATGCAGGGAACATTTTCAAAAGCCATGATGAATGATTGGGCTAATGAGGATAAAAACCTTCTAAACTGGAGAGCTGCAACAGCTGAAACAGCTTTTGAAAAAACAGCTATAAGTGAAGAGCAAATTCCAGAGCAAGAATTTTTTGATCACGGAATTCTAATGGTGGCCATGGTAAAATCGGGAGTAGAATTAGCTTTTGAAACGATGGTAGAAGCAGGTATTGGTGAAGAATCGGCATATTATGAATCATTACATGAAGCTCCTTTGATTGCTAATCTAATTGCTCGTAAAAAACTGTTCGAAATGAATAATGTGATTTCTGATACTGCTGAATATGGTTGTTATTTATTTGACCATGCCTGTAAACCTTTACTGAAAGAGTTTATGAGTAAGCAAAACACGAATGTGATTGGAACAGCTTATGCTCAAAACAATCAGGTAGATAATCAAGAATTAATACATGTGAATGCTACGATACGTAAGCATTCAATAGAAAAAGTAGGAGCAAGATTACGAGAATCAATGACGGCAATGAAGGGTTTGAATTTGAATTAATATCTGTTAGGTTATGGGTAAGGTCATAGGTGATAGAATGTCGAAGATTCAATCCCGAAATAGTACAATATTCACCTTTAACCCTTCACCTTTTGCAACAATAAAATGAAACAAAAAACAACATACTTTCCATTATTTGAAAATATCAAGGAAGCCGCTGCTAACTTAGAGGGGATTACAGCGGTGACACCTTTGCAATTCAATAGGAATGCCTCAAAAAAGTATCAAGCTGAGGTCTTTTTGAAAAGAGAAGATTTACAATTAGTTCGTTCGTATAAAATAAGAGGAGCGTATAACAAAATAAACTCTTTAACTCTAGCACAGCGAACCAAAGGTATTGTTTGTGCCAGCGCAGGAAATCATGCTCAAGGGGTAGCGTATTCCTGTGCTCATTTAAAAATTAAAGGGATTATTTACATGCCAACCCCTACACCCAAACAAAAAATTGAACAGGTAACAATGTTTGGTGATAAATGGGTTGAAGTAAAATTGGTTGGGGATACTTTCGACGATGCCAATACCGAAGCAAAACGTGTTTGTGCTTTTGAAGGGAAAACCTTTATACACCCGTTTGATGATGAAAAAGTTATTGAAGGTCAGGCAACTGTAGGTCTGGAAATTTTTAATCAAGAGTCAGATATTGATTACATGTTTGTTCCTATTGGTGGTGGCGGATTAGCTTCAGGAGTGTTGTCTGTTTTCAAAACAATCTCGCCAAAAACAAAAGTAATTGGAGTTGAGCCTGAGGGAGCTCCATCCATGAGTGTGTCAATCAAAAATGGGGTTAATACCACCTTGTCTTCTATTGAAAAGTTTGTTGACGGTGCTGCTGTTCAGCGAGTAGGAGATTTGACATATGATATTTGTAAAGAACATTTAGACGGAATGATTACGGTACCAGAAGGGAAAGTATGTCAAACTATTTTAAAACTTTACAATAAAGATGCTATTGTTGTAGAGCCTGCAGGTGCGCTGACTTTGGCTGCTTTAGATGTATATCAAGAAGATTTCTCCGGAAAAAAAGTCGTGTGTGTGGTAAGCGGGAGTAATAATGACATTACCCGAACACAGGAAATCAAAGAGAGAGCTTTGTTATATGAAAACCTGAAGCACTATTTTTTGGTTCGATTTCCGCAAAGACCTGGTGCGCTTAAGGAATTTGTAGCTGAGGTGCTAGGACCGTCAGATGATATTACGCATTTCGAATATTCAAAAAAACATGCGCGTGAGCAAGGTCCGGCTGTAGTGGGTGTTGAATTGAAGAAATCAGAAGATTTAGAGCCTCTTATCAAGAGGATGAAAGAGAAACAATTTTTTGGAGAATACCTAAATAATAAACCTGACTTATTCCAGTTTTTAATTTAATCTAGGAGATTGAAAATGAAGTAAATTTTCAGTTTTAAGTATAACAAAAAGAGATGAAAGGAGGGAAGTGAGCTTTCGTCCTTCAATACCCGTTGTAGGCATATCTTTTAAAAAGCATCAACTTCTCTCAACATTTCAAGAGATATTTTTATGTTGTATACTTTTTAAATAAGAAAAAGGAAAGGGTAAGCGGTTTTCATAGTATTTGTATTTAGTAGTTATTTAGTTAGCGTTTGTGTTAGCTAATTATTGTTTTTATACTATAAAAATAAGAGCTTATTAGTGTTTGAAAAAGCTAGAATGAGTGAATAGGTTTTTTTACTGAGGTAAATTATTTGTTTAATGATGCTTTAATTACTTGAGCGATTTTTAAACCTTTCGCTCTCAATTTATGCTTGAGCTGACTATAATTCTTATAGTTCCCTTTATCAAGCTCCTCTAAAACATTTCCAAAAGAAACCATGGCAATTTCCACCTCTTCAGATTCTACAGCAGAAAGTTCTACCCAATATAATTGCCAGAATCGCGCTAATTTCTCCTGAAATAATTCACTTTTAAAATCGGTACTAACAGTAAGAAAGCTTACAACAGATGTCGTTTCATAATACAATCTGGTTTGCTGAGCTTTAAAGTCAGAGCGCAAACGTTTCTTTTTAAAATCTTCAATGGTAGTAGAGTCTATTTCTATAAATCCTCCTGAACTAAAAGCGTCTAGAAGGTTAACAAAATCGTCGTAATTTTTTGTTTCAGCCGCCTGAACCAATAATGCCGACTGTGACTTTTTATCTTCTAATAACAAGGCAGCATTGTTTTCATAGTGCTTTAAGATTAAACCTGTGAAAATGGTGATAATACCACCAATGATAGAAAGTAAAATTGGATTGAAAATTTCTTTCTTTTCCTGATGATTCTGAGCAGCTTCCAATTCAGCTTTTTTGATCTCATTTTCTAATTGTAGCTGTTCTAATTCAAGCTGAGCCTTTTGACTGTTAAATTCCTTTTGAGTCATTGAAGAAGTATTCGTTATAATTTGATTGGTTTGACGTGAAAATACATTATAACTAATAAAAAGAAAAACAACCGATAGATAAAATATTTTATACACGCTTAAAAAGGTTTTACTTCCTTAGGGATTTTATCAATATTGATGTCAAAATATAAGTTCTGATTCTCTTTTATCTTTTGATTAATCGCATTGATTTCTAAATTCAAACTATCCAAAGATTGAGGGGTGTTTCTTTTTAAATAACCTTTGTTGTCCTTGGCTAATCCGTAGATGTCAACTTGTAGTCCGCTATAGAAATAATACTTCGTCAAGTTGTTTTTTATGTTCTCTTTAGCGCTAAATACGCTTGGCATCACTCCAAAAAGAGTAGAACAGAAAAAGGCAATTAAAAAAGAGGCTTTGAGATAATAATTTTTGATGTTGTCCCAACCTTTTTTTAAAATGATAAAACCAAGAATACCAGAAATAATAGAAAATAAAGTCAGGAATATAGAAAAGGTATAATTAAAGGCGCTATATTTTTCGGCCATGAACAGATAGGAGTTTTTGATTTCAGCAATAACAAGAAATTGTTCTTTTAATTGTTTAATTTCAGGTTGTGTAGAAGAAACTTCAAAAACAGCATTTTCAAGAATACAATCCTTGCTTTCAAAAATTTCGGTGACCTTCTGTCCGGTGTTGATATAACGTTGAACAAGTGAAAAGAAAACGACTGTAGTAATCGCAAGAATGATGACCACATAAAGTGCTTTTATGAAGTTAATATCTCGCACTAAAGCCCTTCTTAGAAGGGCGAATCTTGTTTTAGTCTTCATAATACGGTTGGTTAGTTTGAAAGCTCCGTGAGCAAATATAAAGAATGCTTCAAAGCAAAAACAGAGTATAAAAACCCAAATTAAAAAGGTCTTTATACCCTGAATTAAAAGCGTTAATTATAAAGTAAACTCATGTTGAAATTTCTTGATAATAACTTCTTGGTTTCCAGAAGGAGTTACACTATTAGGCGGTTGTCTCCATAAATTAAAATGGATAGTTTGACACCCTTTATTAGTAATAAATTTATCTTGTCGTGTACTAGTAGTCCAAGTGATGTCTGGAGTGTCTGGTAAACTTTGTAAATCATGAATTCCATTACATAAAAATAGTTTAATCATTTGATAAAATAAAACGCCCTTAAAAGTTTAAGGGTGTTCAAATGTTTATTTAGTTGTGGTTGATTTGTGTCGTGAATTTATTGTGCATGTTTTTCTTTAAGTTTTATAACATGAGCTTGCTTGTCTTTCATAGTGTTGATCTCATCTTTTGTAGCATCTTTGTTTGTTTCAATATAGGCGTCGAAAATATGACTGACATACAGAGGTGATTCAGGTTTTTCTTGACTAAAACTAACGGCATTATGGCAAGTGAAGCAATTTACCAAATTACTCACATCAACATCAGAGATTTTGCTTTCAAAGGTTTGTGTATAGGTCTACATGGTAATATTAGCATTGCTTAGGGAACCTCTTGCGCTAGATCCTTTTGTGGCGTTTCCGATTTTTCCTCCTAGTGAGACAATTAATTTAGCTTGTTCTGTGTCGGTTAACACAACATCCACTCCAGACGGATTGACTTTAATCATTTGATCGGTGATTTGAATAATTTCTGTTTGATCTAAAAACAAGGCTCGATCAACTTTAGGTTTCGTTAACCATTAGAACTTTTGCCATGACCACTGATGGAAAATACAGTTGGTTGTGGTTTTAGCATCGAATTGATTCCCTTTTACTTCTGCAGGAGCAGGAGTTTGAGCACGAGGAAACCAGGAAGTATCACACACAATCATTGGTTGATTCATAAACCATGGCGGTTTCTTCTTTTTGAATTTAGATTGATTATACTCAAATATAATCAATCTACTTGACTAATATGTAAATGAGAACACCTCTTGATAGTACTCATGATCTTCATCTATTTCCAAAATCTCTATCAGAGCATTGCTATTTTGACCTCCAATTCAGAAGATACAAACTTATATATCCAGTTCCGTATCATATTGCCACACAATGGTGAGTTACACAATGGTATGATAGAAATAACAATAGCTTCAAAGTCTTTTGTTCGAATGAGGGTTTTATTGGTTTTGAAACAGGTCATGACAACATAATTGTTAAAATGATTAGCCCAATGATAGTTTTTGTATACAATTAAATATCAAACTTCTTAACTTGAAAAACCTCGCCGCTTTTAGATTCTCCAATTTCTATATTGCCAATTCTAACGCGTAAGAGTCTTAAGGTTGGAAAACCAACTGCTGAAGTCATTTTACGAACCTGTCTAAACTTTCCTTCTCGTAAAGTAATAGACACCCAGGAGGTAGGCCCATGTCTGGCATCTCGAATTTTTTTCATTCTTGGTGGGAATACTGGGTCAGGAGAAATTTTAAAAGCTTTACAAGGTTTGGTTTGATATTTTTGACCGTTCACGCCAATTTCTAATCCCTTTTGAAGTTCAGAAATTGCCGCTTCACTAATATCACCGTCTACCTGAGCATAATACTCTTTCTCAACTTTCTGACTATTCACATAATCACTCATTTTACCATCGGTAGTGAGGAGCAGTAGTCCTTCGGAAGCTTCATCGAGTCGACCTATAGCCATAATACCTTCAGGAAAATTACCAAGCTCTCCCAATAACTTTTTCTTATGGGGTTCCTTCAGGTAGAACTGACTCAAATATCCATAAGGTTTATGAAGTATATAATGTTGGTGTTCGCTCATTACTTACGATACTTGATTTGCAATCCGTGTAAGAAATTACGAAGAATCTGATCTTTACATCTTCGGTAATGATTGTGGTTAGGTTTTCTAAAAAAAGCATTCAACTCTGCTTTACCCAATCTAAAATCAGCTAACTGGAGAATGTCAATAATGTCAAAGTCTTTCAGGTTTAAAGCGATTTTTAGTTTTCGGAAAATAATGTTGTTGTTGAGTTTTTCCTCCGGAGCAGGTTGTTCACCTTCTCTTTTTCCTCTTTGTTTGTTAATGAATCCATTTAAGAATACAGCTAATTCTCGATCATCAAGCCTGACATAACCTTCAGCATCTTCCTTTTTTAACCAGTCGCTTATTTGTGCTCTGGTCACTTCCTGATCAGCCAGGGCAAAAATTGAAATCATTGTATCGTCATTAAAATCGAAGGTATAGCGTAGGCGCCTAAGGATATCATTATTGGTCATTGAAACAGAATTTGGCCAAAGATACTTCAAAAATAATTACGTATTTTAGGAGATAAAATAACTACCATGAGATTCACAGTATTATTCCTTTTTATTTCTGTATCCTTATCAGCTCAAATCCTTTCTGAAAGAGATCGGGCAAGCCTTAAAGACGAAATTCTAGCCGATCGTTTTAATAACCTCTTACCAGAGTTAATGGATAAGACTGATATTGATATGTGGTTGGTCATATCCAGAGAGTATAATGAAGATCCTGTGATAAAAACCATGCTTCCGGCGACTTGGTTAAATGCAAGGAGGAGAACCATTTTAGTTTTTTACAGAAACAAAGAGCAAAATACGATTGAAAAACTGGCAGTTGCCCGTTATAATGTCGGAAACAATATTACCTCTGCCTGGGATAAAGAAAAGCAACCTAATCAATGGGAACGTCTGGTTGAAATTATTCAGGAGAGAAATCCGAAGAAAATAGGAATCAATATGTCGACTTACTTCGGAATTGCAGACGGATTAGTACAAACTGATTATGCCGAATTAAAAGAAGCATTACCTGATAATTTAGAATCTAAACTGGTTTCTGCGGAAAAATTAGCGATTGCCTGGATTGAGACACGTACCGAAAAAGAGATGCAACTGTACAATCAGTTAGTGAAAATTACTCATGATATTATTGCTGAAGCTTTTTCAGAAAAAGTGATTACTCCCGGAAAAACTACTACCGACGATGTGGTATGGTGGATGAGACAAAAAGTAACCGATATGGGCTTAGAAACATGGTTTCATCCAACAATAGATGTGCAACGTAGCGATGAAGCATTAAAGAGTCATATAGATTCTTTTTCAAATGGCTATGGGGATAAAGTGATTATTCCCGGAGATTTATTGCACTGTGATTTTGGAGTGACGTATATTGGTTTAAATACCGATTGCCAACAACATGCCTATGTGCCGAAAGCTGGAGAAACGGCTGTTCCTGATTTTTTAGTAAAAGCGTTTAAAGATGGAAATCGAGTACAAGATATCTTTACCAATAATTTTGTAGAAGGAAAAACAGGAAATGAAATACTATTAAAATCCTTAGCAGAGGGGAAGGCTGAGGGCTTACGTCCGGCGATTTATACTCATCCATTAGGAACTTACGGACATAGCGCTGGGCCCACCATAGGAATGTGGGATTCTCAAGGCGGTGTTAAAGGAACAGGGGATTATCCGTTGTACAAGAATACAGTCTATGCGATTGAATTGAATACAACTGTCACCATTCCTGAATGGAAAAAAGATATTCGTATCATGCTGGAAGAAGCTGGATTTTATGGCGAGAAAGGATTCCGATATGTAAACACCCGACAAGAAAAAATACGATTAGTAGAATAAAAAGAAAGTCCGAGCATCACGCCCAGACCTTTTTTGTTTTATTATTTCATTTCATCAATTATTTATTATCATTGATAGGAGGTGGGCCATCGGGTAAAATCGCTTTGTAAACAGTATCTCCTTTTCGTTCTTTAAATTCAGTTTTGATTTCTTTAATTAGTTCAGGATTTTCAAATAAGTCAACCATGGTCATGCCCATTGCTTTAGAAGAATAGCTTAATCCTTTATGACCGATAGACATGCCGCCACAGGCCACAACTGCCCAGGAATGCCAAGGCGTGTCTTTAGGAGCCGTAGTGACGCTTAAGTTGATGTTCGGGACATTCCAACTTACATCCCCTACA
>JABSPN010000065.1 GCA_013214425.1 Flavobacteriaceae bacterium
GGAACGCGAATTTAAAGACACAAAAATTCAGAGCCATGTGGATGTTTATCTTGATCCTAGGAGTCGTGTTTTCATCAGTAGGATTCAAGTCAATAGAAATCATCAATTTTGCTCAAGTAGCCAATGGAATTCTATTGCCAATTATAGCGGGTTTCTTACTTTGGATTATGAACAAAAAATCGGTTTTAGGAAAGTATAAGAATACGATGCTGCAAAACATACTAGGCTTTATTATTGTAATCATAACTCTTTGCCTGGGATTGAGAATCATTTTAAAAGTATTGAACCTAATCTAATGCAAATTGATATTAATTGTGATTTAGGAGAAGGCTCCGGAAATGATGCGCATTTAATGCCATTAATCAGTTCGTGTAATATCGCTTGTGGCGGACATTATGGTGATAAGGAAACAATAAGAGCTACAATTCAATTAGCTAAAAAACATCAGGTTAAGATAGGGGCTCATCCTTCTTATCCTGACAAGGAGGGCTTCGGAAGGGCTTCTATGGCTCTTTCTCCGGAAGAGTTCACCAAAACAATATCAGAGCAACTAAGCTTATTTTTTGATGTAGCAACCACAGAAGGAGTAACTGTGCATCATATCAAAGCCCATGGCGCTTTATACAACGATTTGGTTAAAGACACATTAAAAGTGAAGGTTTTTCTCTCTTCTATTTCTCCGTATAAACAACAAATCAAATTATTCGCTCCATATGAATCAGTGCTAAGAAAAGTAGCCAGTGAACAAGGATTTGAAATTTGTTACGAAGCTTTTGCTGATAGAAATTATAATGAGGACTTATCTTTAGTTTCAAGAAAAAACAAACAAGCCTTAATCGAAAATCCTAATGAAGTTGCAACACATGTTTTGAATATGATTCAAAATGGTATTGTAAAGACAATCAATGGGAGTCAGATTTCAATTCAAGCTCAAACACTATGTATTCATGGAGATCATGTGTATTCAGTAGAGATTTTAAAACATATTCATAAAGTTTTTCAGAAGGATAAGATAACCATTGTCTAGTTATAAACTTACATATAAACTATTTGGTGATTCATCTATATTAGTTGAATGGCCACTTAGTATTTCTCCTGAAATACTGAGTGATATAAAAGGGTTTAATGATGAAATTCTCCATTTGCAATTTATTCAGGAAACCATTCCGGCCTACAATTCCATTACGATAATCTATGATTCATTAATAATATCTAGTTTCGATTGCATTCAGTACTTACAGGATATTTACAAGAATAAGAAAGCGCGTAGTAATAAACCATCAACCTTATGGAAAGTTCCAGTATGCTATGATCTATCATACGGAAAAGACATGACGTATTTAGCCGATACTAAGGGGTTGAGTGTTTCAGAAATAATTGAATTGCATTCCTCAGCTGTTTATGATATACACTTTATCGGTTTTTTACCAGGCTTCCCATATTTAGGAGGTCTGGATGAACGATTGCATACAGAACGGAAGCAAAATCCAGAGCTACACATAAAAAAAGGCGCCGTTGCAATTGGGGGAAAACAAACAGGAATTTATCCAGCAGATAGTCCCGGTGGTTGGCATGTAATAGGACATACGCCAATATCTTTATTTGATGTAAATGGGATACAACCTTGTTTGGTAGAAATGGGGGATAAGCTTCAGTTTTATTCGATTAGTAAGGTTGAACTTCAGGAACATAATTATGAACTTTTAAAAGAAACGTATCATGATTAGAGTCATCAAACCAGGGTTTTATACTACTGTTCAAGATTTAGGCAGGAGCGGGTATAGGAAGTATGGCGTTCCCATTTCTGGGGCAATGGATCAACGTTCGATGATACATGGAAATCTCTTGCTTAATAATCATGAAAATGAAGCTGTTATTGAAGCAACATTAGTAGGACCAACATTAGAGTTTACTGAAGATACTATTGTCTGCATAACTGGAGCTGATATGAATGCGAGGATTGCTCAAAAATCGACGGCCATGTATCAACCTATTAAAATAAAGTCAGGAGAGAGATTAACTTTTGGGAGTGCAACGCAGGGAACGAGAACTTATCTTTCTATTCAATGTGGTATGGACATAGAAGAAGTCTTGTCGAGTAAGAGTTATTATCCCAATATTGCTCCTAATTCTAAACTAGAAAAAGATCAGGAAATTCATTTGAAAACAAATGCTAATCTGTTATCACAGACCTATTCAAAAATAAGTCGTCCAGATTTTAGTGAAACGACCCTGACATTGTATAAGGGGCCAGAATATGACTTATTATCTGAACATCAGAAAAACAGATTTGAAACAGAACATTTTACAGTAGCTCTTAATAATAGAATGGCGTATAGATTTCAGGAGAAAATAGAGAATAACTTATTCTCAATTATTACTTCTGCTGTATTGCCGGGAACCATTCAATTGACAGCATCTGGAGATATTATAATACTTATGAGAGACTCGCAAACAACAGGAGGGTACCCTAGAATTTTTCAATTAACCAATGAAGCACTTAATTTACTTTCTCAAAAGCGAACAGGTGATCTTATTTATTTTCAGATAATTAATCAGTGAAATTGGTCAGGTTAACGATTTTTTTGACCATAAAAGTTATTGAATTATTATATTAGCCGCTCATTTATCAATAACCTATAACCCCAACAAATGACTAAACTTAAAATATTTAGTGTATTCACGATCTTGATTGCTTTTTTAGCTTTCAAGAATTCAGAAAAAATCCTAGAAACTTTTTCAACAACTTACGACCCTGCAAAGCAAGATAAAGCAGCTCCAATTTTATTTGACGAAAATCAGCAATTAGAGGATCTTAAGTATTTATCCTCAGATGATTTTATGGGAAGAGCTACAGGCCATAAAGGCGGTTTAAAAGCAAGAGATTTTATAGTAGAAAAATTCCAAAAACTTGGATTAGAAAAGTTAAATGGAAGTTATATTCAATCGTTTGATTTCAAAGGAAAGAGTCATCACGATAAGCCAACAGAAGTAACAGCTCATAATGTATTAGGATTCATTAAAGGATCTAAATATCCAGATCAATATATTGTTTTGGGAGCGCATTATGATCACTTAGGAGTAAAGGATGGTAAAATATTTAATGGAGCCGATGACAATGCTTCTGGAACCTGTGCATTATTTTCTCTAGCCTCATATTTAAAAGAGAATCAACCAAAACATTCAGTAATTTTTGCTGCCTGGGACGCAGAAGAATTAGGACTTCAGGGGGCTAAGTATTTCGTTGAAAATTCTATTGTAGGACAAGACAACTTAATCCTGAACCTTAATATTGATATGATTGGTAGAAATGCAAATAACGAGTTATATATCTGCGGATCAAGATATCATGAAGAATTGAAATTCGATTTAGTACCAGCAATTCAATCCAATAAAATAAAATTGTCTACTGGACATGATGGAGCTGATGGAAAAGATGATTGGACTTTTGCTTCAGATCATGGACCATTCCATAAAGCTGGTATTCCATTTCTATATTTTGGAGTTGAAGATCATCCAGATTATCACAGAGATACAGATGAATTTTCTTCAATCAATCAAGATTTTTATATAGAGGCTACTAAAGTTCTTGTTCGCGCTTTTGAAAAAGCCGATATCATGTATAAATAGTTTCCATGTCATTCATAAAGCATAATGCACAACACTTGCTACAAATTAATATAGCAATGTTGTGCATTAGTACTTCTGGAGTATTAGGAAGATACATCACACTTTGGCCACCCGTTACAATTTTTTGGAGAGCTTTATTGGCTGCAATTGTATTAGTGTTGTTTTGTAAGTTCAAAAAGATCAGTTTTAAGATCCATACCAAGAACGATAAGCTCTCTATTTTTTTTGGTGGACTTTTACTCGGAATTCACTGGGTGACTTTCTTTCAAGCTTTGCAATTATCGAATGTTGCTATTGGACTCATTTCGATATTTACCTATCCAGTTATTACAACGTTTATTGAACCGATTGTTTTAAAAACAAAATTTCAGAAGCCCCATATTTTCCTCGCCTTGATGGTATTAGTGGGTATTTATTTTTTAGTGCCAGAATTCACCTTTTCAAATAACTATACAGAAGCAATTGTCTGGGGAATTACTTCAGCATTTTTCTATGCCTTGCGAAATCTCATCATGAAAAGACAAGTAGCAAAGTATAATGGAAGCTTACTCATGACTTATCAAATTATAGCTGTTGTGGTTTGTTTGAGTCCACTAATTTTTTACTCAGATATTACCGAAGTACAATCACAAGTAATCCCATTACTCACGTTAGCCTTACTCACAACCTCAATTGGACATACCTTATTCTTGATGAGTTTTAAGTATTTATCGGTTTCTTCAGCTAGTATTTTAAGTGGAGTACAACCCATATATGGAATTATTTTAGGGATTGTTTTCCTGAATGAAATCCCTCATGTATCAACAGTAATTGGAGGAGTTTTTATTATAAGCGCTGTATTGATTGAGAGTTTCCGATCGATTAAATCGCCCTCCAAATAACATCATTTGGGACTGGAGCCTCTATGACTATGGGTTCATTTTTTACAGGATGAATAAACTCAATTTTTCTGGCATGTAAATGAATACTGGCATCTGTATTACTTCTGTCGAATCCATATTTTAAATCTCCTTTTATAGGACATCCAATTTTGGATAACTGACAACGAATCTGATGATGTCTTCCTGTTTCCAAATACACTTCAAGGGCGTGATAATTATCTAAAGATTTGAAAAGTACATAGTGTAGAATGGCTTTTTTTGATCCTTCAACCTCTTTAAGATGGGCAGTAGATTTATTATTCTTAGGATTTTTCTTCAGCCAATGCATTAACTTATCGGCTGTTTTTTTGGGCTTATTTTTTACGACAGCCCAATAAGTTTTAGTGGCTTTTTTATCAGCGAAGAGTTTGTTAAGTCTCGGCAAAGCTTTTGAAGTTCTTGCAAAAACAACAATACCCGTAGTAGGCCTATCTATGCGGTGCACAACACCCAAAAAAACATTTCCAGTTTTGTTGTACTTGTCTTTCAAATACTCTTTGACAACATCACTAAGAGGCTTATCTCCTGTTTTGTCACCCTGTACAATATCCCCAGCTCTTTTATTGACAATAATGATATGATTGTCTTCATGGAGCACCTGAAGATTGTCTTTAGTGCTTAGTATTTTAGTATTTTGGTATTGAGAAATAACTTAAAACGTTTAATATTGCTCATTTTCATTAGGAAAATCAACAGCTTTTACATCATCACAATATTGTTTCATGGCACTAGTCATGTCATCATATAAGTTGAGATATCTCCTCAAAAATCTTGGGTTGAATTCATGGGTCATACCTAACATATCATGTGTTACTAATACTTGTCCGTCTACTCCGTTTCCGGCGCCAATACCAATTATAGGAATGGTAATACTTTCCGCAACTTCTTTGGCAAGTTTAGCAGGAACTTTTTCAAGAACAACAGCAAAACAACCTGCTTTTTCAAGCATTTTAGCATCTTGTTTTAATTTTTCAGCTTCTTCCTCTTCTTTAGCTCTAACTGTATAAGTTCCAAATTTATAGATCGATTGAGGAGTCAATCCCAAATGTCCCATTACGGGAATTCCAGCATTTAGAATACGTTTTACAGATTCCTTGATTTCCTTTCCTCCTTCTACTTTAACTGCATGTCCGCCAGATTCTTTCATGATTCTAATAGCAGAACGTAAGGCTTCTTTAGGATCAGATTGATAACTCCCGAAGGGAAGGTCAACCACAACTAAAGCTCTCTTAGCTGCTCTAACAACCGAAGAAGCGTGGTAAATCATTTGATCTAAAGTAATTGGGAGGGTCGTCTCATGTCCAGCCATGACATTACTGGCAGAATCCCCAACAAGAATTACATCGGTTCCAGCTCCATCAACGATCCTTGCCATTGTAAAATCATAGGCAGTGAGCATAGAAATCTTTTCACCATTTGATTTCATTTCAACTAATGATTTTGTAGTAACTCTTTTGTATTCTTTTTTAGCAACCGACATAGTTAAAGATTTTTTAAAACAAGATTTATGGACTATAAAATTAGTCTAATTTTATTAAATTGGAGGCAAACATAACGATTATGAATAGACTATGTATCATTATATTCATTTTATTTAAAGCGATTTATTTTGCTCAAGATTCAGATAAAATAAAGTAGAAAACACCGTTAAATCTTTTTTGAAGGATTTCATAATAGTGATGAAGTAGTTTTAAAAAGTGTTGTGCATGAGCAACTAACAATACAATCTGTTTATCAGAACAAACAAGGAGAAATAAAATTGAATCAAGGCGATGCTCAAAATTTTATAAAGGCTGTTTTAGAAAGGGCTAAATAAGAAAAATGAACCGAATTATACTGTCTTATGAAACTATAAATAAAAAATATAATAACCGTTGTTTGGACTCCTTATAAATTTCATTTAGAAGAGCAATTTATTCATCGTTGTATCAATGCCTTTACTGAGATAAAAGGAACAGATGGAAAATGGAGAATTCTTGCTATTACCGATACTAGGCGGAAAGCAACATGTGATGAGTAATTGTTAGCAATCTGCCATATTAACTGCTATTGCTAATCCACCCTCAGAGGTTTCTTTGTATTTAGCATTCATATTTTGGGCAGTTTCCCACATCGTATCAATTACTTTGTCTAAAGGAACCTTTACATGTTTTGGGTTTCTTTCTAAAGCTAATTCTGCCGCATTAATCGCTTTTATAGCTCCCATAGAGTTTCTTTCAATACAGGGTATTTGAACCAATCCACCAATTGGGTCACAGGTCAATCCTAAGTGATGTTCCATAGCAATTTCCGCAGCAATTAATACCTGTTCTGGACTACCTCCTAATAATTCACATAGTGCACCAGAAGCCATAGCAGAAGAAACTCCAATTTCAGCCTGACAACCACCCATGGCAGCAGAGATAGTGGCATTTTTTTTGAATAAGCTTCCAATTTCACCAGCGACTAATAAAAACTGTTTAATTTCACTAAAATCGGCTTCATGATTTTCAATAGTAAGATAATACATCAGAACTGCAGGGATTACACCAGCACTCCCATTAGTAGGAGCTGTAACGACTCTTCCTAAAGAGGCATTAACCTCATTAACAGCAAGTGCGTAACAATCTACCCATTTTAGAATTTCTCTGAATTTCACTTCAGTTTTTCGAATACTTTGCATCCAATTTTCAGGGTTGCTGTAGTCAAAGTTCTTTTTTAGCTTTTGATGTAAATCGTAAGCACGCCTTCTTACATTCAAACCACCAGGAAGAAAACCTTCAGTATGACAGCCAATGTACATACATTCTTGCATGGTTTTCCATATGGCAAGTAAATCAGAATCAATTGTTTGATCATCTCTAAGCACCAATTCATTTTCTAAAACAATTTCTGAAATGTTTTTGTTTTCAGCATGACAATATTCTAATAATTCTTTAGCGCGTTGAATTGGAAAAGGAAAAGTGATATCATCACTAGAATCATTAGTCTGATCTTGATTTTCTTCTTTGATAATAAATCCACCACCAATAGAGTAAAAAGTACTTGAAGATGTTTTACCATCAAATAAAGTGGCTTTAAAGGTTACACCATTTGCATGAAAAGGGAGAAAGTTTTTATTGAAAACAATATGTTCTCTTGAAAAAACCAAAGCTCTTTCATTATCAAATAGTAAGGTATTTGTGTTTTGAATATCGTTAATTATTTGTTGAATATCTTCAACAGGAATAGTAACAGGATCTGTACCACTTAATCCTAACATTACAGCCAAGTCAGTAGCATGTCCTTTACCAGTTAATGACAAGGAGCCATATAAATCAACTCGAATTTCAATAACTTTATCAAAGCTATTGTTCTCTTTTAATTCGTTGATCCATCTTTCGGCAGCTCTCCATGGTCCAAGGGTATGAGAACTCGAAGGCCCAACCCCAATTTTAAGCATATCAAAAACACTTACTCGTTCCATTATTTGATAAAATAAAAACCTAACAAATATAGACTTTACAAAACAACTAGAAATGATAGTTATGTTATAAAAATCACATAAAAACAATGATATAAATATGATCACTTGTTGATAACTGTTTGTTTATCATATTGTTGTGTTTTTTTTGCTCTTATTAGCCCCTAAGGATTTAATAGTTATATTTACTTAAACCGAAATCATTATTGAAAAACAAGACACCCTATTAGTAGCATGTACTTTGGGAATGTATCATACCTTTTAGTGTATTTTCTCAAGTTGATTCTATACAAGAGAACTATCAACTTAAATATGTAAATGTTAAAATTACATTCGTTGAAAAATTGGCGATAAATAGAATTGGGACAATCGTTTTTTCTTAGAAACCGAATTGAATGATGTATTAGATTCAAAATTGATTCAAATTCAAAGAATTAGAATTTCAATCAAGCACTTTAGCGGGTAACACATTGAAGTATTACTATACTCAACAATATTCTTGAAAACCCAACTTACAACCTTAATATTAACGATAGTATTAGAATTGATAGTGATTTGCTTAAATGATATTATCAAAGATACCTAGATCCTAAAATTTTTGATATCAATGCTGAAATCGAACGATTGATCAACAAAGTTGGAAAATTTGAACCTTGGAACTATGCCAATTACAGATTAAATTAAATCAATAAGCCCCAACTAAACCCTCAATCCCGAAGGTTTTATAAAAAGAGCGCTCAAAATTGAGCGCTCTTTTTTATGAACTGACACGATGTCATAATTTTAGTATTGGCATAAAGATTGACAATTAGATGTTGTAACATTGAAACAAAAAATTAAATTTAAGATATGAGTAAGATTATTGGAATCGATTTAGGAACTACCAACTCTTGTGTTTCTGTTATGGAAGGTAACGAGCCAGTTGTAATTCCTAACGCAGAAGGTAAGAGAACGACTCCTTCAGTAATTGCTTTTGTAGAAGGAGGGGAAATTAAAGTTGGGGATCCTGCAAAAAGACAGGCCGTAACTAACCCTACAAAAACAATTGCTTCGATTAAGCGTTTTATGGGTAACAAATTTTCTGAATGTTCAACTGAAGTAGGAAGAGTTGCTTATAAAGTAGTAAAAGGAGATAATGATACTCCTAGAGTTGATATTGACGGACGTCTATATACACCTCAGGAATTATCAGCAATGACACTTCAAAAAATGAAGAAAACTGCTGAAGATTATTTAGGACAAGACGTAACAAGAGCTGTTGTTACAGTTCCAGCCTATTTTAACGATGCACAACGTCAAGCGACTAAAGAAGCAGGAGAAATAGCTGGTTTAAAAGTAGAGCGTATTATTAACGAGCCTACTGCAGCTGCTTTAGCTTATGGATTAGATAAAGCAGATAGTGACAAGAAAATCGTAGTATATGATTTAGGAGGAGGTACTTTTGATGTATCGATTCTAGAATTAGGTGATGGCGTATTTGAAGTACTATCAACAAACGGAGATACTCACTTAGGAGGAGATGATTTTGATCAGGTATTAATCGATTGGATGGCAAATGAGTTTAAAGCTGAAAACAGCATGGACTTAACGAAAGATCCGATGGCTTTACAACGTTTAAAAGAAGCGGCAGAAAAAGCTAAAATTGAATTATCATCTTCTACTCAAACTGAAATTAACTTACCTTACATCACTGCTGATGCTTCAGGACCAAAACACTTGGTTAAAACATTAACCAGAGCAAAGTTTGAGCAATTAGCAGATGAATTAGTAAGAAGGTCAATGATTCCATGTGAAACAGCTTTAAAAGATGCTGGAATCTCCAAATCTGATATTGATGAAGTAATCTTAGTTGGAGGTTCAACACGTATTCCTAAGATTCAGGAAGAAGTTGAAAATTTCTTCGGAAAGAAACCTTCAAAAGGAGTAAACCCAGATGAGGTAGTGGCTATTGGAGCTGCTATTCAAGGGGGAGTATTAACAGGAGATGTAAAAGACGTCTTATTATTAGACGTTACACCATTGTCATTAGGTATTGAAACAATGGGGAATGTAATGACTAAATTAATTGATGCCAATACGACAATCCCTACAAAGAAATCTCAAGTATTTTCAACAGCTGCAGATAATCAACCTTCAGTAGAAATCCATGTTTTACAAGGAGAGAGACCAATGGCTGCCGATAATAAAACAATCGGAAGATTCCATTTGTCAGATATTCCACCAGCACCAAGAGGAGTACCTCAAATTGAAGTAACTTTTGATATTGATGCAAACGGAATCATGAACATTTCAGCAAAAGATAAAGCTACTGGAAAAGAGCAAAACATTAGAATTGAAGCTTCTTCTGGTTTAAGTGATGATGAAATTGCTAAAATGAAGCAAGATGCTGAAGAAAATGCTGAAGCAGATAAATTAGCTAAAGAAAATGCTGATGTTGTTAATCAAGCGGATAGCTTAATTTTTCAAACTGAAAAACAGTTAAAAGAATACGGTGATAAATTGCCAGCTGATAAAAAAGCTCCAATTGAAGAAGCTTTAGCTGAATTGAAAAAATCTTACGAAGCGAAAGATTTAGAAGGAATGAAAGCAAACACTGAAAAATTAAATACTGTTTTCCAAGCAGCTTCTCAAGAAATGTATGCTCAACAAGAGCAAGCAGGAGGACTACCAGAAGCAAATGCTGAAGGTGGAGAGGATGAAGTAACAGATGTTGATTTTGAAGAGGTAAAATAAATATAAAGGTTAAAGGAAACTATAATAAAAGGTTTCCTTTAACACTTTTAATTTTTAATTTTAGAATTAGTTAAACATTTGAAGTAAAATTTGATAATTATTTTAGCTTTTTTATTTCAACTCAAAGAAAAAAAGTTGTGATAATTTAAATTA
>JABSPN010000066.1 GCA_013214425.1 Flavobacteriaceae bacterium
GTTAGGAAAATATTTAAAATGCACCAAATAGTGCCTTAAAATGCAGTTTGGAAATCCTTACCACAAAATCATAGAAAATGCAAAAAATGCACTTTTGATGACGAAAATATTTAAAAAAGTGCGCCAAAGAGTACCAAAACGTGCACTTAGGCAATCCTGACCCCAAAATCCTAGAACGTGACAAAATGTGCATTTTTAAAAAGTCCTCCAAAAAGTGTTAAATAATGCACTTTTGATATCCGGACCCCAAAATCCAGAAAAGCACTATAAAGTACATTTTTGATTACGAAATTATTAACAAGTGTTCCAAAAAGTGGTAACAAGTGCATTTGTTAGTTGGCGGTAAATCAAAAAATGGATATTTTTCTGGTTGAGGATCCTGAGTTGAATTTTTTCCCGCAATTAGGAATTCCAATACATGGAATTATCGGGAAAGATTTTTTTGAAGACTTTGTTGTAGAAGTCAATTATTTTAAGCGTTTTATAAGGTTTTATGAGCACGATGAATATCCGAATAAGAGAAGAAAAAGATATAATATTTCTGAGTTGAGGATTTTATCTGACAAGCCTTATTTTGGCGTATCGATTAAAAATCAGGATAAAGTTTTAAACCTGAATTTATTATTAGATACTGGAATGTCTGATGCTTTATGGCTAGTACAAGATGATAAACTTCAAAAGCCCAGTAAAAAATTTTATGATTATCTGGGTAGAAGTATTACAGGCAATGTATTTGGAGATCGGGCGAAAGTTAATGAATTGGATATTAATTCATTTAAATTTAGTAATATAATTACTGCATTTCCAGATTCTACCTCCACACGTATTCCGAATGTAAAAAATAAATTTCGCAACGGTGTAATTGGAGGGGAAATCCTTAAAAGATTTAACTGCTTAATTGATTATAAAAACAAAGAGTTTGGATTAAAAAAGAACAGTAATTTCAGTACTAAGTTTTCTTACAATGTTAGTGGTTTAGAGTTGTATTATGATGGGTATTCTATTTTTAAAGACTATAAGGAAGCTAAGGCAGCTTCTCCTGAAAAAGTTATTTTTGTGAGTAGGATAGGAGTGATCTATAAACCCACAGTTAAAATACTAAATGTTAGAAAAGATTCACCTGCATACAGAGTCGGGCTTCAAAAAGATGATATCATTGTTTCCATCAATAAAAACTCTTCCCACAACTATGATTTAGCTGAGCTGAATTATATTATAAATGATTTTGAAAAGGGAAAAACAATACGCTTGAAGGTTGAGCGTCAAGGTAAAGAAATAGTATATGAGTTCGCTCCTAAAGACATCCTTTAGGATTAATTAACAATCACTTTTCCTTTTATCTTTAAGGAGACAAGACCTTCTTCCACATTAACAGCATTGGAGTTAACAGTAATGGTTTTTCTAATAGGCCCCTTACGCTTTTTACTAACATCATATTTCACTTCAATAACTCCAGTTTCACCGGGAGCAATAGGTCCTTCAGGTTTTTTAGGAACGGTACATCCACAAGTAGAGTATACCTTAGTTATCAATAAAGGAGCATTTCCAGTATTTTTAAATTCGAAATGACGAATCCCATCATCTTCACCTACAACTGCATTTCCATAATCAATAGTAGTTTCTTTAAATTCGATCTGAGCACCGTCTTGAGCATATGCCGATAGGCATAGAAAACTGAATAATACTACTAGTAAATGTTTCATGGCTTGGGATTTAAATACGCATAAATGTACGTTGTTTCTCATGTACTTCAAAATAATGTCAATAACTTTTATTTATAGATACTTATTAAGTATTTTTGACGATTATTTATCAAAATGTATTCCAAAAATTAATTTATGGGAAGTTCAGACAAATATAATCCTAGTGAAATAGAGCAGAAATGGTATGATTTCTGGATGGAAAACAATTACTTTCATTCAGAGCCAGATGATAGAGAACCTTATACAATAGTGATTCCTCCTCCAAATGTCACAGGTGTTTTACACATGGGACATATGCTTAATAATACTATTCAGGATGTTTTAATTCGTCGAGCTAGATTAAAGGGGTACAACGCCTGTTGGGTGCCTGGTACAGACCATGCATCTATTGCTACTGAAGCTAAAGTTGTCAATAAACTGAAAAGCGAAGGAATCAATAAAAGTGATTTGACTCGTGATCAGTTTTTAGGACATGCCTGGGAATGGACTCATAAACACGGGGGTATTATTCTAGAGCAGCTTAAAAAACTAGGGTGTTCTTGTGATTGGGATCGTACCAAGTTTACAATGGATACCGATATGAATGAAAGTGTTATTAAGGTATTTGTTGATTTGTATAACAAAGGTTTAGTTTACAGAGGATACCGTATGGTAAATTGGGATCCTGAAGCAAAAACTACACTGTCTGATGAAGAGGTGGAGTATGTTGAAAAGCAAGGAAAATTATATCATGTGTCATATCAGATTGAGGGGTCTGATGAGATGTTTACCATCGCTACAACAAGACCTGAAACAATATTGGGTGATACAGCTATTTGTATTAACCCAAATGATGAAAGACATCAGAATTTAAAAGGTAAAAAAGCAATTGTTCCTATCTGCGGAAGAGTGATTCCAATTATTGAAGATGAGTATGTTGATATTGAGTTTGGAACAGGTTGTTTAAAAGTGACACCTGCTCATGATGAAAATGATAAAGTCTTAGGCGAAAAGCACAATCTGGAAGTGATTGATATTTTCAATGAAGACGCTTCTCTAAATTCTTACGGAATGCATTATGAAGGTCAAGATCGTTTTGTTGTAAGAAAGCAAATTACCAAGGAACTCGAAGAAAAAGGACATATTGTTAAGATAGAAGATTACCAAAATAGAGTTGGAATTTCTGAAAGAACAAAAGCTATTATCGAGCCAAGGTTATCAGACCAATGGTTCTTAAAGATGGAGGATTTAGTAAAGCCTGCAATCAAAGCTGTATTGGAAGATGATGAGGTAAAGTTGTTCCCGAAGAAATTTGAGAACACATATCGTCACTGGATGGAAGGAATTCGCGATTGGAATATTTCACGTCAGTTGTGGTGGGGACAACAGATTCCGGCCTATTACTATGGAGATGGGAAAGAAGATTTTGTTGTTGCAGAAAATATGGAAGATGCAGTTCAATTTGCTCAGGAGAAAACAGGAAATACGGGCTTAACAGCATCTGACTTACAACTAGACGTAGATGCCCTAGATACCTGGTTCTCTTCATGGTTATGGCCCATGTCTGTTTTTGACGGGATTAGAAATCCCGAGAACAAAGAAATACAATACTACTATCCTACAAACGATTTAGTCACAGGGCCAGATATTTTGTTTTTCTGGGTGGCTAGAATGATAATTGCTGGATATGAATATAAAGGTGCTCGACCATTTGAAAATGTATACTTAACAGGATTAGTTCGTGATAAGCAACGTCGTAAGATGTCCAAGCAATTAGGGAATTCTCCAGACGCCTTAAAGTTAATTGAAGATTATGGTGCAGATGGAGTACGTGTTGGATTATTGTTTAGTGCTGCTGCTGGAAATGATTTGATGTTTGATGCAGAACAAGTCGATGAAGATGGTAAAGTGTTGAATGCAAAAGCAATTAAAGATCGTAAAGAAGCTGGTAAAGAACCTATTTATGAGTCTAAACAATGTCATGAAGGAAGAGCATTAGGAACAAAAATGTTTTTTGCTCATAAGTTGATTTATAGTTGGGGTATTGTGGATATCGATCAACCTGAAGCATCCAAAATTGCTCTGGAATGGTATGAGTCAAAATTCCAAGAAGTATTGATTGAAATAGAGGATCATTATGCTAAATATCGTTTGTCTGATGCATTAATGGCGACTAATAAATTATTGAGAGATGATTTTTGTTCTTGGTTATTAGAAATCTTGAAGCCAGAATATCAAAAGCCGATAGATAGAAAGTCGTTTGAAACTGTAGTTAGATTGTTTGAAGATAATTTGAAGATTTTACATCCATTTATGCCTCACTTGACGGAAGGCTTATGGCAGCAAATGGCGGAAAGAAAAGTGGAAGAAGCTTTAGTGGTGTCTAGTTGGCCAGAAATGACAGGAGTAATTAATAAAAAGTTGATTGATAAGTTTTTATTTGCTAAAGAAGTAGTGTCGGGAATTAGAAGTATAAAAAAGAAAGTGAACTTACCAACACATCAGGAGGTAGCATGTTTTGTTGTGAATACTGAAAAAGTTTCTCCTGATATGGATGCAGTGATTAAAAAATCCGCTGTAGTTTCTGAAGTCAATTATGTTGAAGAAAAATTGGAAGGAGCCATGTCATTTAGAGTAAAGTCTAATGAGTATTATGTTCCTGTGGAAATAGAAATTAATGTAGAAGAGGAGATTGCTAAGCTGAGAAAAGAACTAGAGCGTCATGAGCGTAATTTGATGACTTCTCAGAAGAAATTATCAAATGAGCGTTTTGTATCTAATGCTCCAGAACAAGTTATTGCTGTTGAACGTAAAAAAGAGGCCGACGCGAAAGCGGCCATTGAAACAATAAAAGAAAGTTTAGCAGCGTTAAATTAAGAATTTTTCCTTAAAACGAAGGTGGTACTGCCTTCAGAATCTTTTAATAACAACGACTCATTATCTAATAGATATTGGGTTGTTTTTTGTAGTTGAGTTCCCATTTCTCGCTCGATTTCATCTAATTCCATACAGAACATTTCCGTAGCAATTAATCTGTAAATTTTAATAGTGCCTTTATTGATTTCAAAAGAACCAGTATGATTATTACATCCTACTGAAGCAGAGAGTTGATTTCTGCTAATACTAATAACGGCTTTGTCATTTCCAGAAATCACTCTATTGCCAATAGAAGTGATAGACCATCTTCCTTCTAATTTAGATTGGGCTATTGTATTTTCTGTATTCAGGGTATTTTCTTCTGATGTGGTGGTTTCTTTTTTAGAACCACATTCTGTATTTAATAGAATGGCTAATAGGATAACTAAGTGCTTCATGAAGTAAAAATATAAAAAAAGAGGATAGCATTGCTATCCTCTTTCATATATAAGATTAATGAACTTATTTTCTGACAAATTGTAGCGTAGTGCTAGAGTTTTTATCAGAGATTTTCACGAAGTATACTCCAGTTTGAAGAGCAGTAGCATCGATTACCAAATCTTGATCAGAATTAATTTCTTTGCTAATTACTTTTTGTCCTAATACATTGAATACTTCATAGTTATCTGGTAATTCAATATTGCCATTGATACCAATATTAATGTTTCCAGCGGTTGGATTAGGGTATAAAGAAATATCAGCTTGATCTAAACTTACATCACTTGTGCTCAATACTGATAATGGTGCTAAGATAAATCCACCAGATAATCCAGTGAATGTTCCAGTGAATGTTACACCAGATCCTCCAACACCAAATGAACCAATCGTTAAGGTTGTAGTTTCAGTAGCGTTGATTGTGTTATCTGGAGCAAAAGTAATTGGTCCAGCATCATCTCTTAATACATGTAAATCTGTTCTAGAATATGCGCCACCTGTTGCAGCTTCCCATCCAGCAATTTCAGCTTCAGTGAAGTAGAATGTGATAGTAACATCACCTGAACTAGCAGCATTTGTTGGGTTGATATAGAATGTCTTATCTACAGCTAAATCAGGAGCTGTACTTCCATTATAAACAGTTCCTCCAGTTCCAGCTCTTGCAATAGCAACATCAATACACCCATAGTCATGAGCGTCGTTGTTTACTATGTCCATCATAACATCTCCTGATGCTGCATCAGAGGTGTGAATACTTCCATTACCAGGAAGCATTAATTGATCGTGAGTAGTTCCATTATTAACTCCTGTTTGGATATCAGCAAATACTGTAGCAGTAATTGTAATATTATCTAATAAGATGATTCCAGAAGTTCCGACACCTGGACTTACATGACGTACAACAAAATATCCAGTTACGTTATTTAAAGAAGAAACGTCGATGTCTCTAATAACACCATTTCCACTTAAAGTAGTTCCAGAATCAATTAGCGTTCCTGTTTGAACAGCTGTAGCGCTAGAAATATCTGTAGTGAAATATACTTCATATGGTTCAGTGTCCTGGAATCCTCCAATACCAAAGTTAAAGTTCACGTTAGAGGTGTTGTTTGGAACAACGAATGGAGTTACGTGATAGAAATAGTTGTCAGGGCTGAAGTTTCCACCGTTTCCTAATACTGTTCCATCAGATTCAGATCCAGGGAAGTTTCCTGTAATACCAGTATAAGTAACCCCAGTTAATGGAATCCAAACATTAGAATCTCCATCTTCATCAATACTAGCCCAAGTAGTAGAGTAATCTGCTTGGAAGTCTTCGCTAAAAATTACTTGTTGTGTTCCTCCAGATGTAGCGATATCATCATCAGTAATTGTTATTGTAATTGAGTTTAATGATGGGTTTTCACCAGCATCACCTCCATTAGCATTAACAGATAAGTCAATAACAACTGTTTCATCTCCTTCTACTAATGCATCATTGTAAATTCTTACAGTCATGTTTTGAGAAGTAGTTGACCCAGCCGGGAATGTGATATTAGTTGTTTGTAAATCGAAATCTGTTCCTTGTGTTGCAGATCCAGAACCATTTACAGAAAATGTAACGTCGGCATTTTGTGTTGCAGCTTGGTTTAAGTTTACTGAAATATTTACGTCAGTAAAGCTGCAATCTGTCCCTTCAGCAGTACTCATAGCTCCACTTTGGAATCCTACTTGTGGAGATGCTGGGTTGGGATCATCCACACCACAGTTAGGCATTAATCCTTGCGCATTTAATATAGAAATCATCTCGTTAGATCTTGCTCCAGAACCATTAGGACATCCTCCTGTATTATGGATCGATACAACCAAGTTGTCAGCAAATCTTAATACTGGAGATCCTGAACTTCCTCCTTCTGTATCACATAAGTACTCAACTCTTGCATTAGAAGAACTTGAAACCTGAGCAAATCCACCTGGAAGCGGATCTGTATCTGTAAGAACAGCGATCTCTTTTCTTCTTCCTCCTGGATGTTGCGGGATATAAATTCTTTCACCAGCAGTGACGATAGCAGATGATAAACTTAAGTATCCATAGGTTGCAGTTGGATTAACTGGTAATTGTACTAAGGTAAAGTCATTTCCACCATCTGTGAATTCGAATGTTGCAGAAGTAGCAACTAAGTCAGATGAAGCATCAGTAGATCCAGCACAAGTTGTATATCTGTAGTTGAATAGGAAATCTGTATTGTTAGCAGCAGCAGCAGATCCGATACAGTGGTTATTGGTCATTACATTTCCTTCACATCCTATTAACCATCCTGTACACAAACTTCCACCATTTATTAATAAACGACAAACAGCTTCCCCTTTTCTATACATTTCTGTTCCATCATAACAAACAATAGCTTCTTTGTTATCTGCGCCACAGATAGAAAAGATAGTATTGTCATCTGGTGATCTTTGTGCTAATCTTTCGATTGTTTCTTCACTGTATCCATAAGATACTTTGGTGATGTCAAATCCGTAGTGATTACTTCTGTTATTAGCGTCTTTACTAAAAACGCTTACGATAATATGATCTCCCATGATAGTTCCAGTCCAGAACTCACTTATCATATAGGGGCTTTCTTTTGTCCCAACAATCTTTCCCTTTTCAGAATAGATATAAACATCTCCAGTTTTCGGATTGTAAACTTCCATATAGTCACCTGGTTTTAAATCGAAGTTTTCAATATAAAGTTTGATAAAACCAGCACCTTCCGATTGGAATTGTTCCTGGTATACTAAACCAGTTTTACTACTGTTGTAAGCTTCTTTAGCACTCAAGTTTAAGTCGAAAATATCGGCAACTTGAAGTGGCTTCATCTTGGTAACGCTCTGATCAATATGATCTTGAGATGGGAGAACTTGTTGCCCACTTGCAATAGCTGCCAAGAACATTAATAAATAGATAGGTAGTATTTTTTTACTCATAAGTAATAAATTTAGTTAAACGCATAAATATACTGTAAATATTTTTTTGTGTGGTATAAAAGTTAAAATTTAACAATTTGTGTGTTTAATTGTTATTAGACTAACAAAAAGCGTTCAATATTGAACGCTTTTGCTAAAAAAATCATTTTGTTAATTAAAAATCATCATTGGCAATTGAAATAATTTCACTAGCGGTTAAAGCTCTTTTAAAGAAAGCGATTTCATCCATCATACCTTTAAATAAATCTCCTCCACTGAGTGATAAGGAACCAATAGTGACATAGTCATTACTCCAAAATACTTCAGTGTCGAATGTTTGAGAATTAACCATGACTCCATTTTCAAATAAACTTAATGTTTGGTTGTCATATCTAATGGTTACATGAACCCATTCGTTTGTTGCAAACGCCGAAGGTGCCATGGTGTGGTTATACCCAGCGTTTCCGGATCCACCATCAGAATTGTAATAATGTCCGTTTAACACTCCATCTGAAGTTCCATCTCCAATATTTTCAATCCTGAAGACATAGTCTCTTCCTGGGCTGGTTTTAGAAACAATACATTGGTAATCGTTAGTTGTTCCGTAATTATAAACCCAGGCAGTAATAGTAAATTCGTTTGTTCCTGTTCCAAAAGAAGGGATTGCGATATAACCATTAGAAAAATCATAAGCTGAGTCTGCATTTCCATTTCTATCATCAACCGAGGTTAAGTTTCCGTTTAATGTTCCGTTATTGCCATATACAGTGATATCGTTTATGGATCCGTCAAAAGGATAATAGGCAATTAGGTTCGGGAAGGCTGCTTCCATATCAGAAATTTGATTACAAGATGAGAGAGTTCCTAAATTTACTTCAGGAGAAATTAAATCGAAGCTTGTAATTTCTGTGCTCATTCCACTAATGTTGTCATAAGCAATCATATTCAGTGTCTCATCGATACAAAAATTCATGTCATAAGAAAACTCTCCATTGGTTACATTAATCAATACATCGTAGTGGTCATTCCATAGATTTATATATCCGTTGGTTACTGGATTTCCAAGGCAATCGTTAAAAACACCATGAATAGTTGTATTTAGCACATCTGGGTTTTCAGGAACAAAAATAAAGTCCAGTACATCGGTGTTAAATGGCCCAATAATTTCTTCGTGTATCACATTGTTTTCACAATCGCCAGACCCAAAAACTCTAACCGTACAGGTTTCATTAGCTGGAATTAATCCTGATTCTTCTCCCCAGATATTCATCTCTCCTCTGAAAATTATTTGATCTGTTGAATTTCTGATAATCTCAACCATATGACTGGTAATGGGTAAATTACCTGGTCTTACTAGATAAAAACAGTAATTGATGTAGTTGCAAGGTAAATCGATGTTCCACCAGGTAAAGTGATTGACTTCGGCAACAAAAGTATTCCCAACTCTGTTTGCAAAACCTTCTTCTTTCCAGTATCCCTCGACTTCATCAAAATACCAAAGTGGAATGGTGTCTGGAGCATTAGGTGTACTAGTATCAACTGGTAATTCTAATGTGGCAGGTGAACCTTGAGTTATGTTTAGATTTTCTCCATTAGGACTGTATAAGTTTACAGATAGCATTCCGTAAGTTTCTAGCATCTGTGCGTTGTTATTTGAGTCTTGTGCTAAAAGCATACCAGGCATTTCTGTAAATGTGTCTTTATTGTTGGGTTGCAAGTAATGCACAACTACATCTACATTTCCAGAATACGAGTTACCCTGGTCGTCTATAAACTCACCACCAAACTTAACTTTACTTCCGTTAGGCAATGATACTTCGCTTTCTACTCCAGACGTTACAGTACCAATAACATTTTTTTTAAGAAGCCTGATTTGAATATCGTTAGTTCCGTTTGGTGTAGGAACAACTGCTCTAGACCCTAGAATGTAACCTTCTTTTTCTGCGGTTATATAGCCGAAATTTTCATAGATATTGACGTTGTTTAACACAAAAACTCCATTTTGATTGGTAAAGGTTGTTATACCTCCTGATGAGATCGTTACATTGCTTATTGGATTGTTATTTTGATCGGTTACTTTTCCTATAAAATTGGACGTTATAGGATGACCAAAATTTTCTGTAAAATTTGAATTGGTGTTTCCTGAGTTTATGTTGTTGGTGAAGTTGTCATCGTTCTGACAAGCAACAAAAATTAATGCTAATAAGTATAGTTGCGTTAGTTTTCTCATAATTATTTAGTTTGAAAGTAGTTGTGATTCTGAAAGTACTCAATATTACTATTTAATGGAGTCTCTATTTTATATAATTGTAGGTTTGGGAGTTTTTTTCGATTATAGATAGATTTGCCAGTTAAAATTAACAGGATTGGGTCGTGTATCGCTTATCAAATTGAAGTGATCAATACTTAATTGTGGCACAAGTTTGTAATAATTTCAACAATTTTAACAATCTCCAATCCTGTTAAACACCAAATCTATCTTTGTTGCGAGTGGCGCTCGCGAGGATTTCTGTATACAATAGTTTTATAGTAATTCATAAGTTTAGTGATTCAAGCTTTACACTAAAGTATGCGATATTATAATTAGAAACAATTGAGACTTTATTTCTGTAGAGGGTTTTTTTATAAACGTGTAAAAAACGAGCATAAGTGTGAAAAAGAGAAAATCGAGCTGTATACTCGATTATACTTAAACTATTTAATGTTATTAATTCGTTTAAAAAACTCTTCTTTTTTTCTTGAAGATAAAGCAACTTTAGAATTGTCGCTTAAAATAATTGTTCCTCCTCGTCCTTTAATATAATTGATAATGTGATTCAGGTTCACT
>JABSPN010000067.1 GCA_013214425.1 Flavobacteriaceae bacterium
CCGCAACGAGAGTGTGAATGGTATAATCACCTCCTGTAGCAACAGTAAAGCTTGGTGTAGCAGCAGTTTGCTCAATAACAAGACCAGCACCGCTGGTTAAGACATAAGCTACTTCGTAATTGGTAGGGACCACAGAATCACCGTTAGGTGTTGCTGTTAATAGGGTGTCGGCTGAATTGCACGTACTTATAGCATCAGCTGTGAGAGTACCTGCATCAGGTGTTGTGGGGGGACATTGAGAGTATGCTTGTAATGAAAGCACAAAAAACAATGTGAGTAGTAATCTTTTCATTTGTTTTGTTTAAGAATTAACTAATAATGTTAAACAAAAATAGAAAAAATGTTTAATGTTTTGTTGCTATGTATTAAACAAAATTTAATTCATACACTTTTAAAAATCATTCTAAACATAGATAATATATTGATTTTTAGTCTTTTGTCATGTGATTACGGCAATTCTCAATCATATTTTTTTAATATTATTTTATACTTTTATTAAGATAAATTTAAGATAATTTACTCCAAGGTTCTCTCGCATTAATCTAATCAGAGTCTAAAATTCGGTAATGGGTCATTATGGCACTTATAAAAAAAGTGCGGAATTATATTTTGATTACCATTAGATAAAAACAAAGAGCTGTCTTCGGATGGCTTTTTTTTATTCCACCTAAACTCTCAGATCATATCCCCTATCCATTAAAGGCTTAAGGGTGAAAGATAAATTGTTATACTTGAGAATGGGAGAATTAATGAGACAGAATCACTTAATTTGTTGTTATGTAAATTTGTAAAACAATAAAGAAAAGGTACAAAGACCCTAAAAAAAAAGGTTTTTATACTTATGAAAAATAAGGTTAAGGCCTTACATTTGTCCGTGAAAGATATTTAAGAAATTGAATTTAAGCGTGATGTAAATCTTGTAAAAAGCTAACAAACAAGTTTTTTGAATTGTTCTATATGAATTGCCAACCGCAGATAAAGGAACTTCTTTAAGAATGCGTTTCTGAAATTTTTTAAAAACAACCATGTGATAGTATGCAATCTGTATGCTGTTACACTATTGTGTGTGTATAAATGTAAATCAATCTTATGGTTGATAAGTATAAACCTCTAATTAAATATTAATCTAATGACTATGAAAAATCTTGTTTTTCTGCTACTACTTTTTGTAGTACAAATTGGAGTTGCTCAGGTTGGAACTGTTGAAGAACCGAGTATTACTCCTACCACTCCAGAGGCGGCCGCAGTGGCACGTTATGGAGACCTCGACATCATGTCGGCTACCGGACAAATGAGTTACAGTGTGCCGTTGCACACGATCTCAGTTGACGGAAACTCCTGGCCTGTGGCTTTGAATTACAGTTATAACGGACTCATACTGGAAGGAAAACCTTCGCTTAGCGGATTAGGATGGAACTTAACCGCCTATGGATCTGTGACGCGTGAGATTCGCGGACTGGCAGATGGGCATCCAAATGGTTACTACGGAATCAATGGGATTCAGGATAGTATCCAAAATGTAGTAGCTGATTATGAAGACAATGGAACCTTTGATACCACAGGTATCACTACCATACGAAAATTTAAAAACAAAGAATGGGATTCTGAAGCTGATAAATATACGGTATCTGTTGGCGGTTTAAGCTTCTCATTCAAACTAAGAAAGGACGCCCAAGGAAATGTGCTAGCGTATTATCTATCAAAGCACAATCACAAAGTAGAGATTACCATGAGTACCAGCGAATACTTTAAAGTAGGGACTATGGTCGTGACTAGTGATACTGGAGTGAAATACCACTTCAATGAAACAGAAGCTGAATATGTGATCCCTGAAGATCCTTTAACAAGCGAATTACAAGGAGATCAAACCACATCTTGGATGCTAACTAAAATCGAATATTTAAACGGACAAGAAATCTTGTTTGAATATGACGATGATGATTATATCTCTTACGATTTTGTGGCTACAGCGGTATCACTTTATGGTAATCTTGAAGGAGATAACTTTGACGGAGAAGTACAATACCAAACTTTTGATTCAGATCGTGTGAATAAAACCGATATGAAACGTCAGGTGTTAAAAAAGATTACTTTTCCTTCAGGAACTATAGACTTTAACCATGCACTTGTTCCCAATACAACTAACAGAAGAGTCTTTAATAGTGTAGTAGTGAGAGATGCGAATTCAAAAGTGATCAATACTTATGACTTTACGTATTCAGGATCAAGAGATAACTTAACGCAGATTGATTTAAACGGTGAGTTTTTCTACGGATTTGAATACTACGGATTAGGAAACCTTCCCAACTTTGTTAATGATGTAGCAGATAAACCATACGCTCAGGATTTTTGGAAATTCTATAACGGACAAGGTGGAAATAACAGCGCTTTTAGTTTGGGAAGCTCTAATTATATTGCGAACAGATCACCATTTTTATATTATACCCAATTAGGAGCGCTTCATAAGATCAACTACAAAACAGGAGGACATACCATAGTAACCTATGAACAAAATGAAGTAAAAGAAGCGTTTAATGGTACAGTGTATAATCAGCCTTTAGATCAGGAGTTTAAAGTGTCTTTAAATCCAGCATACGATAATAACGAAAGAGAGATCACGCAAAGTATTACATTCAATACGCCTGTATATGCTCAGGTAGATCATGTGATAGACGGACGTCTATGGGATAATTATTTCTCGATGACTATGAGTAAAACAGATGGAGCTTGTAATCTTAATGCTACCAATTGTTATAATGTAGCAATTGATAATTCATTAGATTATGATGATCAGGCGGCCTATTTAAGACAACATATTGTTCCTGGTGTTGGAGGAAACACTTGTGCTAGTTATCCTACACCAATTTTATGTTTGAATTACGCTTCAGATAAAACTGGACCAGACGATACCACGGAATCAGATTATTTTGAATCAGGAGCAAGTGGCTATATCTATATCGCGGCAGGAACGTATGAGATTAAGATTACCACTAGCCCAAATAACAACAGTGAGTATACCTTTACCAATGGTTCAATTTATGGACATATCAGAATAAAGTACCATGATGCAAGTGGTGGCGGTGGAGGTAATCCTCTATTTGTAAACAAGCCTATTGGTGGAATTCGTGTGGCACAATTAAGTGACTATAACGAGCACGGAAGTCAGACAAGTGTAAGAAGCTATAACTATAACGATAGTGAAGGGTTCTCTACAGGATACCAAAATCAGGTGCCATTATATAATGACTTACATACCTGGACATACTTAGATTCGAATGCTTCGCCAAGTAACTGGACACGTTCAGTAGAAGAACATAAACAAGCAGCTTTTACCACTTCAAATGCGTCTCATGGCGTACCTGTGTATTATAAGGAAGTGAGTATGACCCATAGTTTAGGAAATACAAAAAATGCGATTGCGAAACAGGAGTATTTTATGCCAATGGAAGGTAGTGGTTATTATTCTTATCCTAGATATCCGGAGCATGGTGATATGACCAAGTCCATGCCACATATTGGGAATCAATACAATGGATTAGATATTAGTCTAGCCAACCCAGTAAGTACGACTACACAAACTTATGATGTGGTGCGTCATGCCTTACACGGACTAACCAATCAGGATTTAGACTCCAATCATCCAGTGAGTTTTAAAATGTATAAGAAGCTGAATCTTACAATTGACTTTGATGCGAATTGCTATTGTAATAACGACCCAGCTTATGGATCAACAGGAGACATCGTGTTGAGACAATTGCACGATATGAAAATCTATAAAGAAGTGGTGGCGAGTAGGAGAGTCAATCAGTCGGACAATACCACAGATGGTATTTTAACGAGTACTTCATATACTTATGATCTGAAAAACTTGTTACAAACGACATCTACTACTGATAGTAAAGGACAAACGATTACTTCGGAAATTGATTATCCGTACGAGCATATCACCAATCCGATTTATGCCGATATGGTGACTAAAAATCAGATAGCGATTCCTGTGATTCAAAGAAGTAAGTTAGACGGTACTTTAATGAGCACACAACAAACGGAATTCGTTCTAAACGTAAATGGATACAAGCCAGAGAAGATTTCTACGGCTAAAGGAAGTAACACTTTAGAGAATAAAATCAATTTCTCTTACGACGGTAATGGAAACATTATCGAGTACGATAAAAATGATGGAAGCTCTTATCCTGTCGCGTATATCTGGGGATATGACAAGCAATTTCCAATTGCTAAGATTGAGAATGCAACCTATAGTCAAATACAATCATTTGTATCGAACCTACAGTCACTTTCTGACGCTGATGTAGATGCTACTTCAGAGGCTGCTTTAAGGGATGATTTAAATGATCTACGTAATGAAGCCGTTTTAGCGAATACTTATGTGACGACGTATACCTACGATCCACTTGTGGGAGTCACTAGTGTGACAGATCCAAGAGGATTGACGATTTATTACGAGTATGACAATTTGCATCGTTTAAAGCAAGTGAAGGACCAGGATGGCAACATCTTAAGTGAGAACGAGTATAACTACAGACAGGCAAACTAAGAAATCATGATAAAAAAGTTAATATATATCACCGTATTGTTGATCTCGTCATACACTTTGGCGCAATCGACAGATGAGAATTATGTGCACACGACTACCTACACCAGTGAAACACAAACTGGGTCGGTTAGTGAAGACCATAAAATAAAAGCGACGAACTATTACGATGGTTTAGGAAGACCTAAGCAATCGGTAAGTATTGCTGCTGGAGGAAACAAAGAGAATATCATTGTTCCGGTAGTATATGATGCAGCAGGTAGGGCTAGTAAAAGCTATTTGCCTTACGCCAGTGCAACCAGTAATGGAAACTTTGTGAGTAACGGACAAGTCATCGAAGATTTAGAAGATTACTACTATGCAAGATTTCCAGGGGAATTGGATACCTTGTATTTAAATCCGTATTCGTATACAGCAGTTGAGCGTTCGGCATTAGCGAGACCTATCGCACAAGCGGCGCCAGGAATAGATTGGGCCTATAACTCCTTTGATGCGCATGTGATTCGTTCTGAATATGCAGTAAATGCCTTAGATGAAGTCAAAGAATTTACGGTTGACTTTCAGCAAGTAGGAGGAGTTGATAATACCGAAGCTCCGATATTAGTCTATACTAGAAACTATCCGGCAGGTGAACTTAGAAAAACAGTGATCAAAGACGAGAACTGGAAAACAGCAGACGGAAGCTTAAGAACTACCGAAGAGTTTACCAATAAATCAGGGCAAACACTGTTAAAGAGAACCTTTACATTAAAAAGTGGAAACCAAACAGTAGAAGCTTTAGACACCTATTATATCTATGATGACTTCGGAAATCTGACCTATGTTTTATCTCCTGAAGCGTCCGATAATATTTTGAATCACCAAAGTATTGTGAGCTCAGTATTGGATAATTTAGGTTACCAGTACAAGTACGATTTCAGGAATAGATTAATCGAAAAGAAGTTACCGGGTAAAGGTTGGGAAGCGATTGTTTACGATGAGTTAGACAGACCAGTTTTTACGCAAGACCCGAACTTACAAGCACAAGGAAAATGGTTATTTACCAAGTATGATGTCATGGGAAGAGTAGCTTATACAGGAATGTATACGCCTTCTGCTGCGGTAGACAGAGCGACATTACAAGCTAGTGTAAATGCGACTTCAGTATTACATGAAACAAAGAATACAACAGCGACTACCATTGGAGATTTAGAGGTGTATTATAGTAATGCGGCTTTACCAACTTCTGATATAGAAGTGCTAACGGTAAATTATTATGATGACTATCATTTTAATAGTCCGTTGGTGTTAGAATCTTCATATGATATGGTGAATTTAACTGGCGCAACCCAATCTAATGGTGTGATTACCAAAACAGGTTCTTATGGTTGGAATTCAGGATTCAACTCACAGGAGGTGATCACAGGTGACGGATATATTGAGTTTACTGTAAAAGATACAGACAAGCGAATGATGGTAGGATTATCCTCTTCAGGATTAAATGATTTTACTTACCAAAGTTTAGATTTTGCAATTTACACTGGATTTGGAACTATCCAACAAGTGAGCGCTTATGAATCAGGATCAATTGTACCGATTCCTTTTACAACTTTTACTGTAGGAGATCGTTTCAGAATTGAACGTTTAGGAACACGTATCCATTATAAGAAAAACGGTGTGACTTTTTACCAGTCTACACAAAACTCAACGGGGGATCTTACTGGAGATGCTTCATTATTAGATACAGGAGTACGTGTCGAAAACGTACACATTGGCCATACGGTATATGAGCAGTATTTATCAGACAATACCAAGGGACTGGCAACAGGTTCTGTGGTACGTGTGTTGGGAACTTCAGATTTTATCAGAACCATTACTCAGTATGATGAAAAAGGAAGAGCGATTTATGTAGCTTCTAAAAACGAGTATTTACAGACAGATGATGTGGTAAAGTCGAAGTATGATTTCGTCGGAAATGTGATGGAAAGTACCACCAGTCATATCAACAATGGATCACTGGAAACCAATACACCAAGTGCTGTAGTGACAGTAGATGCCTTTACCTACGATCATCAAAACAGGTTACTTACCCATACACAAACCATCGGGAATCAGGAACCAGAGGTGATTACCGATAACAATTATGATGACTTAGGCCAGTTAGTGGTAAAAAAGACAGGTTCTGCGGCTCACTTTACTAGCACAACCCTTCATAACACACATCGTATGATTCAGGAGGGAAATGCTTTAACGAAGACCAATTCCGCAGCCTTTGATGGAAACATTGAATCTGTAGACAAACTCGTTGGAGATGGCTATGTAGAATTTACAGTTACCGATATCGATAAAAGAGCGATGATCGGTCTGTCTAATCCAAATGAACCTTTAAGTTATGGGTATACAAAAATCGATCATGCCATTTACATTGGTTATGCTACTGCTGGAAATCGTGTTTCTATTTATGAAGAAGGAACACATAAGTATCCAGGTGCTGTTACCTATGAAGCGGGAGATGTCTTTAGAGTTCATAGAACAGGAGATGTTATTTCGTATCAAAAAAATGGTATAGAATTTTACTCTACTACTAACGTCTTTACTGGCGATATGATTTTAGACGCCAGTTTTGCAGATTTAGGAACCTATGTCACGCACCTAAGATTGGTGACGCTGAATCCGAATATTGGTCAAAATCTGCAAACGGTAGATTATACCTATAACATCAGAGGCTGGTTAAAGGAGATTAATGATACGAGTCAGAGTTTAACCAATGATGTATTTGCCTTTAAGATCAATTACAATACAACAGAAACAGGTCTTGGAGCCGATCAATTGTATAACGGAAACATCAGTGAAACCATTTGGAAAACTGCTTCTAGCGATGAGCTTCAGGGATATGGTTACACTTATGATGAAATCAATAGAATTGCTACTGGAAAATACGGTGCAGGAGGTGGATTTACCATCGAAAAAGATTTTTATAATCTAAACAGCATCAGATATGATAAAAACGGAAACATCCTGACCTTGAACAGAAACGGAGGAAATACAGGACATACCGCTGCGGCTACCATGGATGATTTAGTCTATGGTTATGCCGATAATAGCAATCAACTCATGCGTGTTACAGATAATTCCGTAAACGCAGAAGGGTTTAACGATAAATACATCAACGACAGCAGTAATTCTGCCGACAATGATTATCTTTATGATGTTAATGGTAATATGACGATGGACAAGAACAAGCACATTAGCTTGATTGAGTATAACCATTTGAATTTACCAACCAAAGTGTTCTTTGAAAATCAGATTTCAGGATTACAAGATAATGTCATTGAGTATGTGTATGATGCTACGGGTATCAAACAGGCGAAGTATGTGACAACCTATAATGGTGTAGACAATGAGGTTAAAGGAACGCACTATGCTGGAAACTTTGTATTGGAAGGTGTGAATACATCGAATACAAATCCATCAGGAATTAGTTATGCCTTACAATTCTTTAACCACCCAGAAGGCTACGTAGAACCAGATATTGACTCTAAAGGTGCTATTACTTTTAGGTATGTATACCAAATGAAAGACCACCTTGGGAATATTAGAGTAGGCTACTCAGATTATGATGGTGATGGTGTTGTAGATATCTATAGAAATGGAGTGGATATTGATGGTGATTTTGATGATGAAAATGATTTAGTACAGATAAAGAGTTACTATCCATTTGGATTACAGATACAACATGCTGTAGGATCTGCTAATACTATTGTAAATGGTAGAGATCATAAGTATGGATTTGGAGGAAAAGAATACCAAGATGAGTTAAACCTTGCTTGGTATGATATACATGCTAGAAACTATGATGCTGCTCTAGGAAGATGGATGAATATTGATCCATTGGCTGAGAAAATGGTTGAGTGGTCTCCTTACAATTACTCATTTGACAACCCAATAAGATTTACTGATCCTGATGGTAGAAATCCAATTGTTAGAATTCTTGCTAGAGGAAGAAAATATTATAAAAGAGGAAAAAGGTTAGTTAAATCAATTAAAAGAGGTAGCATCAAACAAGGTGTAAAAGAGTTTGTAATTGACGAATTAAAGGATACAGGACTAAATGCTATTTCACCAGGGCTTTCTGAGGCAAAAGATGCTTATGATCTTGGAAAGGCTTTCAAAAAGGGGGTGAAGTGGTTGTACAAAAAAGCTACTGGTAAAGCTGATGATGTAGTAGAAAAAGCTGGGAAAATAGTTTTCGAAGATGGAGCTAGTTTTGCTAACGATGGAGAGAAAAAAATAGCAAACTTATTATCTGGCGAAGGAAAGACAGTAAAAGTTTTAAAAGAATCTACTGAAGAAGGTGTGAAATCTGCTGATTATATGGTAGATGGAGTTAAGACAGAATTAAAAACCATTTCTGATATGACCTCAGATGATTTATCTACTGCGCTAAAAAGAAGAATGGAAAAAGCGGGAAAACAGGCTGGAAACTTAATTATAGATGTTACAGATCAAAAAGGAGCATCTGAAGAAATAGCCAAACAAGCTATTAACCGAGCATTTGGAAGCACAGATAAATTAAAATCAATAAGAGTAATTGGTGATGGGTTTGATATAACTAAAACAAGTAATTAATAATGAGTAAAGTAACTAATATCATTTTGACAAGCTCTGTAATCGAAAATGAGGAGTTTGTAATAAAAGAAATAGAAAAATTTATTTTAAGGGGAAATTCCCTAAAAATAGTTTCTATAAATAATAAAACTTTACCTGAAGGATGGTATGGGGGTAGTAAACACTTTGAAAGTAATGTTTTTATTGGTGCCTATAATTACCTTGATATTAAGAGTTTTATTAATCATCTTAAGATAATTAAATGGAAGGACCCTGAATGTGTTCAACTTTTTTATCTTGAAGAAGATGATTATAGATTTAAAATGATAAGTCTTTTTGAATAATTCTAAAACTGAAGAAAAGTTTACACAAGAATTATTGATTATTAATAAAAACAAAGAGCTGTCTTCGGATGGCTCTTTTTATCCCACCCCCTATGGCCAATGGGATGAATATCCATCGGGATACGGTCCTGTTAAATTTAGAGGAGATGATTCTGCACGAGAAGCCTCAATCACTAAATATGGACCTCAGAAGTTTTATATGTATCATAATGGGAACCGAACTTTGACAGAATATGCAGATCAGCAATGGGGATTTGTAGCAAAAAAAGTAAATAATAAAAGTTTTTTAAGATTAAATTTAGACAAAGGCTTTGGAGCAAAATAAAAGAAGTATGAAATATTTTAAATTATTAATATTATTGTTACTGATTTCTTGTAATAGTAATGTAAAATCACCTTGTATTCAATTAGATGAGAACCTTGAGAAGATAGTAATAGACTTTATAGAGTCTTCGAAAGAAAAAGGAATTCCATTTTTAGATGACAAGTTTTCCAAAATCAATATAATGTTGGAAAAGAGCAACAATAAAGAATATAAAATATGGATATCATATACTTTCCTTTGTGAAAATCATTTAGGAAATATTAATATCAAAGGATATGACGTTATAGTAAGTGGTTATAAGAATGAAAGATTAAGTGACTTTGATTTGATTGATAAAAATCCTGTAAAAGAATGTGGAAATTGTGATGAGCTATTTAGTGAATCGAATGATTTAACAGGTTATGACCCACCTGGTTGGGTTTATTCTTATGATGGGAACCAAATTAAATTGATTAATGAACATAAGTTGCAAAACATTAATAAACATTAGGTTAATATGGTATTGCCGATAATGAGGCAAAATTGTGCTTATTAAAAGTACTATTTCATTACCATTAGATAAAAACAAAGAGCTATCTTCGGATGGCTCTTTTTTATCCCACCCAAATCCCCGCTCCCGCTAGCGTTTCGCTAGTGGTGTTTATCTAAAATAAATTAGAATTAGTAATATTAAACAAGGCCACATCTATTAAGATGTGGTTTTTGTTATATATAGAACTTAAACTATAATTAGCTTTTGTTTTATTACTTATGTTCTAACGCAGTAAATAATTTTTGTATGTTGTAGTAGATGAGTAGAAATTATAAATTTTATAATGATAAGGGACTGTATTTTATTTCGTTTGCAACTGTTTATTGGATTGATGTATTTACAAGAGAAAGTTATTTGTCTGTTTTGGCAGATAGTGTAACATATTGTAGAG
>JABSPN010000068.1:0-4553 GCA_013214425.1 Flavobacteriaceae bacterium
GGATAAAATTAGCCAAATATGTTACGACACATCAATCAGGTTTAAGTGAAGTATCAGGAACACAATATACAGGGAACTTTGTATATAAAGGATTGAATACTTCGAATACGAATCCATTAGGGATAGCTTATGAATTAGAGTTTATGAGTCACTCTGAAGGATATGTAGAAAAAGGGACGGGAGCTAAAGGCTCAAAGCCGTATCGTTATGTATATCAGTACAAAGATCATTTAGGAAACATCAGATTGGCTTATAGTGATTATGATAATGACGGGAAGATTGATGTGGTACGAGATGGAGTCGATCTAGATGGAGACAATCAACAAGATCATGAGATTGTTCAAGTTCAAGATTATTATGCTTTTGGGTTACAAATTCAATATGGGGGAACTAGCCCAATGAGTATGATCAATGGAAGAAACCATAGTTATAAGTTTGGTGGTAAAGAGTTAAATAATGAGTTAGGATTAGGATGGTATGATGTTCAAGCAAGAAACTATGATGCTGCTTTAGGAAGATGGATGAATATAGATCCTTTATCAGAGAAGTTCTTAAATGTTTCACCTTATGCAAATTCATTTAATAATCCAATATTCTTTATCGATGAAAATGGTAAAGAACCTATTCCAGGGCCATTTACAGGACGTGTTTATAAGCCAAAAAACGGTATTATTACTGTTACAAGGTTAACAAGTGATCAAAGATATGCAATGAATATTTATAAAGGAATTGTATATGCATCAACAGGTACATTTGGAACAGCTGCTGGAATATATGATACATTTATTAGTGGTAAAAGGGATGCAGAAACAAAGACTCTAGCTACAATGCAGCAACTAGCAGAAGGCGCAGATCTTTTCTTTAAATCAGGCGGGATAAAACCTTATATAGGTCCTGAGGTTGGAAAAGCTGTTTCGGGGATGAATACTGCGGTACAATGGTTAGGTGTAGTTGTGGCTGCTACTGAAACAGATGCAACTAGAAATGAGCTTTTAGAAAAATTCACATATGTTTTAGTTGCGAAATCTGTGTCAGGCGCTAGAATAATTCCAAGTAATCAAGGTTTGTTGAAAATTTACTATCCAGATGCAAAAGTAGAAGATATTGAAAATTTAATGAATACATATTATATAGGAATTAGTTTAGTGTTGCAGCAACAAGGTTTTGATTTGACTGATCCTGATGAAGCACAAGAAGCTTGGGAATATATAGTAGAAAATCAAAAAACAATCTTTGCATTTTTGAAACTACTGTGGGAAAGTCATATTAAAGAAGAAAAAGAAGCTAAAGATGCAAAAGCAAAGAAAGAAGATGAAAACTAATCTAAATGAAAGAGCCGCAACTTGCGGCTCTTTTTTTATTTATAAATCCTCCAACTCCTCATTAAAATCATATTGTAAATCTTCATGAAGTTTTGGAATGGTTTTTTTGATGGAGAGTAAGGTTCGATCGTAAACACCTTGTAACCTCGGGCTACGACTTATGGGTGGATCGAAATCTTTTAATTTCTGACAGAAGTAGAGCAATAATTCTACTTCTGTTTCTTTTTTTAAGGAGTAACGAATGTATTTCTTCGTGTTATTATGAATCTTTCTAACGCTTTTCCTGATATAGAAATAACTCTTGGTATTGATTTGCTCAAACTGTTCATCCATCTCATCCTTAATACTCTGAATGTATCCCGCTTCATAATCAGATTCGAATAGAAGGTAAGTCAGGAGTTCTTTATTTTCTTTTTTAAAACGCGCTAAACGTAAGCAGAGATCCAATAACTCAGTTTGAGAGGAATTGCTTAAGGCGGTTTTTAATTCTTTGGCTGTGGCGGTTTTCATGTTTTGGGTGTTTTTTACCAATCGTCATTTCGAGTGTCCCGTACTTGCGGGATGTATCGAGAAATAAGAATGCTAATTTATATTATTTATAGATACAAACTATATATCGACTGCGCTCGATATGACGTAGGTTTTTATCACACTTCGACAGGCTCAGTGTGACTTCGGTTTACTATTTCCTTACCATTCATTAATTCGGTTGGCGTCTAATTTCAGGAATATAAACAATAGAATCGTGAATCCCCAAAGCGAAGAACCTCCATAACTAATATACGGCAACGGAATTCCAATAGTTGGCATGATTCCAATGACCATCCCAATATTAATGGCAAAGTGTGTAAATAGGATACAGGCAACACCATAACCATAAATCCTACTGAACTTATTCTTTTGCCGTTCTGCAATCACCATAATACGTATGATTAAAAAAGCATAGGTGAGTATCACAGCAAAACAGCCTACGAATCCCCATTCTTCACCTATGGTGCTAAAAATATAATCGGTATGTTGTTCCGGAACAAAATCTCCTTTAGTTTGTGTTCCAGACATCCAGCCTTTTCCTGAAATACCACCGGAACCAATAGCAATAATCGATTGATCGGTATTATAACTTCTTCCTACAGTGGTTACCTTTTCTTTTTTTCCTAAGGCCAGATTGATACGATCCTGCTGATACGGCTCTAAGATGTTGTTAAAAAAGTAATCCGAGAAAAAAGAAAACCCAACTAAAGCTCCAGCAATAATCAGATGGAGTATGAGTCTGAATCGCTTGATTCGAATAAAACGGAAAATATATAAAACAAGGACTAGTAATCCGATGCCTACAGATGTCCATAGAATCCCTACAGCAACTGTAGCAATAAAAATTAACCCAAGCGTTAAGGCTGCGTAGATGTAAATATTGGGTAATCCTTCACGATACAAAACAATAAGTAGTGAAAGATACACCAGAGCACTTCCCTCGTCACTTTGCACTAATATAATGAGTACCGGAACGAATATGATGGCAAAAGCTTTAAGTTGATCTTTAAACTCTTGTTTCAGATTGGTCTGAATATCACTCAAAAACTTGGCGATAGCCAATACGGTAGCCGATTTAGCAAACTCACTAGGTTGTAATCCGATACCTCCAAAATTATACCATGAGGTTTCTCCCGCAATGGTGTTTCCTAAGGCAAATAAACCTAAGAGTAAGCCAATGGCGCCCATATAAAAAACACTGGCAAACCGTTCATAAAACTTGGCCTCTAAGACAAAGACAAAAGTGATGATGAGTAAACTTAAACCGATAAAAACGCTTTGTTTTGAATAGGTCGATTCTAACAAAGAAAGATTGACTTCCTCGTTATATTTTGCAGAGTAGATATTGATCCAGCCAAATAGTACCAGAGCAAAGTAGATGAATACAGTGATCCAATCAATACGTAATAATATGTTTTTATTACTACTCATTTATTGATTGATCTCAAAAGGTTCACCACTAAGAGGTTTAGCATATTCCTCTAATAAACTTCCGTTTAGAATTTTGGTCTCAAGATCTGTACGTGTGATTTCGTTGTTAAGATGCTTTTCAATCATCAAACTAGCAATAGGAGCGGCCCATCTACTTCCCCAATAGCCGTTTTCAACAAAAACAGCGATGGCTATTTTAGGATCATCTTTAGGTGCAAAGGCTACGAAAATAGAATGATCTGTAAGTTGCACACGTTTACCATCAACATTATTAGCAAAGTTTTCTGCAGTTCCCGTTTTACCGCAAATTTCAATACCGTTTACACGAGCACTTCTGGCAGTTCCTTTTTCATATACATCAAACATGCCTTGAACAATGGGTTCAAAATGTTCTTTGTCTATTGTAGTGTGAAATGGCCTGGTGTATATGGTGTCCTTAATTGCAGTATGATTGATCTTTTTAACAATATGAGGCTTAAAATAATGTCCTCTATTGGCAATAGCCGCTGTTAAGTTGGCTAATTGAATAGGAGTGGTTAATACTTCTCCTTGTCCGATGGAATTTGAAATGGTAAATGTACTATACCATTTGTCTTCTCCATACCATTTGTTGTAGAATTTGACATCGGGAACGTTACCTTTTTGTCCGATCGGAAGATCATATCCTAAAAAATTCCCTAGTCCGAAACTTTTTACATGATCACTCCAGGCAGCAATCCCCTCAGTTGCATTCGGATATTTATCGATGATCCTTTTATAGGTATTTCCGAAGTAAGCATTACACGATTGGTGAATACCAGAGTTTAAATTATTTGATTTTCCGTAGGGACAGTGACAGCCTAAGTTCTTTTTCCCGCCATAATTAAATCCGTGACGACAAGTAAAACGTGTATTTTCATTAATTACACCTTCTTGTAAGCCAATTAATGCGTTTACGATTTTAAAAGGAGAACCAGGTGGATACTGAGCTTGCAATCCTCTGTCATAAAGTGGCTTGTTGATCGAATCGTAATAAAGCTTATTGAAATTTGCCGAACGCTTTCTTCCTACCAACAAATCGGGATCATAACTGGGAGCAGTAATTAAAGCTAAAATTTCACCTGTAGCTGGCTCAATGGCTACAACACCACCTCGTTTATTATTCATGAGTTGTTGTCCGTACTCCTGAAGTTTAGCGCTAATAGTCAAGGTAAGATCTTTCCCGTGTTCGGGAAGTGTATCTAAGGTTCCGTTTTTATACGGTCCAATTCTTCTTCCGTGATTGTCTTT
>JABSPN010000068.1:4572-7260 GCA_013214425.1 Flavobacteriaceae bacterium
AAAGAATTTAACGCCCTTTTTTCCACGAAGAATATGTTCGTATTGTTGTTCTACTCCTTGAATCCCAATCAGGTCTCCTTGTCGATAATAAGCATCTTTCTCAATATTTCGTTGATTTACTTCTCGGATATACCCCAGGTAATTGGCACCTGCTTCAGTCATATACTGCCTTAATGCTCTTTTTTGGATGTAGAATCCGTTAAATCTGTATAATTTCTCCTGAAGATAGGAATAGTCTTCTACAGAAAGTTTCGAGACAAAAACAGAAGGAGCCTTCCAACTGTAATTCTTCGCCTTTTTCATCTCTTTGATAAAAGCTTTTTTATCAATTTTCAGGATTTTACATAAGGCGAGGGTATCAATATCTTTAACATTTTCAGGAATAACCATGACATCATAAGAAGGCTGATTAGCCACTAGCAAGGTACTGTCACGATCAAAAATATAACCTCTTTCAGGATAATCGAAAATACGTTCTTTGGAAATGTTTTCTGATTGAATCTGATAAGAATCATCCATTACCTGAATGTAAAATAGCTTCCCTGTATAGATCAGGGAGAACAATACAACCAATAAGAGTAATAGATATTTTCTCATTTAGCTCTTTTTCTAAGTAAAATACTACTTATTACAATAAGAAACAAGGTAAAAATACTGCTGTATAACGTTTGTAATAAGATTCTTATTATGTAAGTAAAACTGAAATAATCCTGAATGAATAATAGTAGGTGATGAATCACGATTAAAATAGTGAAATACGTAATTCTTGAACCCAGTTCAGATTGCGTTATTTTAAGTTGATGAAACTCGTAACTGGTCCCAAAAGAGAACTTTAAAATTACAGGACGAATAAATCCAATAATCAAACAGGAAGTCGCGTGAATTCCTCCTGAATTGGAAAACATATCAATAGTGAGCCCTAATAAAAAACAAAGAAAGATAAAAAGCGATCGATTGACCTGAACAGGGAATAATAGAATGAAGATAATATATAAATACGGATCAAGATTGTAACTGGTAAAATCGATTTGATTCAGGATCAGAACTTGAATAAGTACCACCACAATAAATTGAAGGCCATATTTAAGAATATCTCTATTCATTCGCTTTGTTTTCTAAGGCTATGATTTCGTCTCTATTTTTATTTTCAATGATATAGACATGTTTAATATTGGTCATGTCGTTGAACAACTCAATATCCACTTCGTAATAATTATTGTTCTCACTTAAATTATAATCGCGAATTTTTCCAATGGGTATGCCTTCAGGAAATATATTGGAATAGGCATTGGTTTCTACCGTATCACCCTTTTTTATATTCGCCAATTTTGGTAAGTTAATTAGCTGAAGAATATTCGGGTCAACCCCATCCCAAACCAAAGTAGCAAAATGATTGCTGTTTTTAATTTGTGCATTGATTCGAGAATCAGCAGAATTCAAAACAGATAATACCGTTGCGTAATTATTTGAAGTATTACGAATAATCCCCACAATTCCTTTAGATGAAATAACGCCTAAATCTTCTTTAATACCATCTTTAGTTCCTTTATTGATCGTGAGAAAATTGTTGCGCTTCGCGTAATTATTGTTGATGACCTGAGCAGAATATACTTTGTAATTGTTGCGGTTAACGATCTTACGGTTTTGCTCCTGAATTTCTGTATTGACTAATAGCTTTCTGAGTCGGCTATTTTCTTCCAGCAGTTTTTTATTTTCTGCTTTTAGTGAAAAGTAACTTTCAACATCAGTGGCTTGTTGGTAAATTCCTCCGGAAATAAAATTGGCAGAGTTGATAAACTTGCTTTTGTGAAAGGAACGATTTTGAACGGTAAACCCAATAGAAATAATAAGCAACAGTAAGAATAGTAGAACATGTTTATTTCTAAATAGGAAATTAATTAACTGTTGCATGTATTATCTTACTTTATCAATACACCTTTGAACTTTTCTAAGTTTTTAAGCGTAATTCCTGTTCCTCTAACTACCGCTCTTAACGGATCTTCTGCAATATAAACTGGTAAGTCAGTTTTCTTCGATAAACGTTTGTCTAAGCCTCTAAGCATCGATCCTCCACCAGCTAAATAAATACCTGTATTGTAAATATCGGCTGCTAATTCAGGAGGTGTTTGTGATAAGGTTTCCATCACCGAGTCTTCGATTCTTAAAATCGATTTATCTAAGGCTTTGGCAATTTCTCTAAATGATATCTGAACTTGTTTTGGTTTACCTGTAAGTAAATCTCTACCTTGAACAGACATATCTTCTGGCGGATTATCTAAATCTTCTGTAGCGGCTCCAATCTGAATCTTGATTTTCTCAGCAGTACGATCACCAACGTATAAGTTGTGTTGGGTTCTCATATAGTACACAATGTCGTTGGTGAATACATCACCCGCAACTTTAACAGATTTATCACATACAATTCCTCCAAGAGCAATCACAGCAATTTCTGTTGTTCCTCCACCTATGTCAACAATCATGTTTCCTTTTGGTTGCATGATATCAACACCAATACCAATAGCAGCAGCCATAGGCTCATGAATCAGGTAAACTTCTTTACCGTTTACACGTTCAGCCGATTCTTTTACCGCTCGCATTTCAACTTCTGTAATTCCTGAAGGAATACAAATAACCATTTTAAGCGAAGGAGAAAACCACTTTTTTCCTTCGGGAATCATTTTGATCATT
>JABSPN010000068.1:7270-10631 GCA_013214425.1 Flavobacteriaceae bacterium
AATGCAGGAATATTTTTAATAAACACACTAATCATTTGTTCAGAAGCATCAAAATCTGCAATTACTCCATCCTTAAGTGGGCGAATAGTTTTGATATTCTCATGGGTTTTTCCTTGCATCATGTTTGCCTCTTTCCCCACGGCAATAATTTTTCCTGATATTCTATCTCTGGCAACAATAGAAGGACTATCTACTACGACCTTTCCGTTATGTATAATTAATGTATTTGCAGTTCCTAAATCAATCGCAATTTCTTCAGTTAAGAAGTCAAAAAATCCCATACTTTAATCTCAATATTTGAAGTTGAAAACTCTACTAGCTCGGCAAGCTTCTCAAAGGTAACAAAATAACTATAAAAAAGGCAAAAAATAAAGCCCGAAACAAAAAAATGTTTTGGGCTCTGTTTTAGTTGTTTAATTTGTCATATTGAGCTTGTCGAAATATGATAAATTAAACTTGATGTATAGTAAAGTATGTAACTTTTTATAATGCATCACTTTGGCAACGCTCAGTGCAATTTAGCTCGGCACGACAAAATCAAAGACTAACGACCAAGGTCTCAAACCTGATAATTTAATGCTTAAAATGGCGTGTTCCAGTGAACACCATTGCCATGTCATGTTCATTACAGTAATTGATGCTTAACTCGTCTTTAATAGACCCTCCTGGTTGAATCACAGCTTTGATACCTGCTTTGTCCGCAATTTCAACACAATCAGGGAATGGAAAGAAGGCATCACTAGCCATAACAGCTCCGTTTAAATCAAAGTTAAAGCTATTCGCTTTTTCTATAGCTTGTCTCAATGCATCAACTCTTGACGTTTGTCCGGTTCCACTGGCACATAATTGCTTGTTCTTTGCCAAAACAATTGTGTTAGACTTGGTGTGCTTACAGATTTTAGAAGCGAAAATTAAATCTTCTATTTGATCATCAGTAGCTTTAGTATTGGTCTTAGTATCCAATTTCTCTTTGGCATCTGTGATATTGTCTTTATCCTGTACTAAAACTCCGTTTAAGCAAGTTCTAACTGTTGTTTCAGGAAGTGCGATATCTTTTTGAACTAGTAAAATTCTATTTTTCTTTGCTTTTAAAACTTCCTCAGCATCAGTATCAAAACTTGGAGCGATCACTACCTCACAGAATAATTTGTGAATTTCTTCAGCAGTTGCTTTATCAATAGTTGTATTGGCAATCAAGATTCCTCCAAAAGCAGAAACAGGATCACCAGCTAAGGCGTCAACATAGGCTTGGTGTATAGTAGCGCGTGTTGCAAATCCACAAGCATTGTTGTGTTTTAAAATGGCAAAAGTTGGATCGTCATTTCTAAACTCATTCATTAAGTTAACAGCAGCATCTACGTCTAGAAGGTTGTTGTATGATAATTCTTTACCGTGCAGCTTGTCGAACATCTCGTCAAAGTTTCCGAAGAAATACCCCTTTTGATGAGGATTCTCACCATAACGTAATACTTTTCCTTGCGTTTCACTGGCTTTATAAACTACTTCATCTTCATTAAAGTAATTAAAGATAGCTGTGTCGTAGTGAGAAGAAATATTAAAAGCTTTGGCTGCTAATTTTTTTCTTTGAGAAAGAGTAGTGTGTCCGTTTCCTTCTGAAATCATTTTAAGAACGTCATCATATTGATCCATAGAAGAAACAATTACAGTGTCCTTGAAGTTCTTGGCAGCAGCTCTGATTAAAGAGATCCCACCGATATCAATTTTTTCAATAATATCTTGTTCTGAAGCTCCAGAAGCAACAGTTTTTTCAAAAGGATATAAATCAACTATAACTAAGTCTAATTGTGGGATTTCATACTCAGCTAACTCAGCTACATCTCCTTCGTGTTCTTGACGGTTTAAAATTCCTCCAAACACTTTTGGGTGTAATGTTTTAACTCTTCCTCCTAGGATTGAAGGGTAAGAGGTCACCTCTTCTACAGGAACTACATCGATCCCTAATTCTTTGATAAACTTTTCAGTTCCCCCAGTAGAATAAATAGTAACACCTAGTTCATCTAATTTTTTAACGATTGGTGCTAATCCATCTTTGTGAAATACAGAAATTAATGCCGATTGTATTGCTTTTGAATCACTCATCTAGTTGTGTGTTTAATAGATGCTGCAAAAGTAATTTTAATCAGGAAATTGACAAGTTATTATGGAAAGATTATGTTAACAAGATATCGTTAATATCCACCCCATTCATAAGGGTAGCCACTTCACTGTTTACAAACTCTAAAAATCGTTCGTCATCCTCGTTGAAGGGATCGATAGTTTTCGAATCGATATCGATCTGACCAATGTTTTTACCCTCTACAAAAAGAGGGACCACAATTTCTGCTTTTACAGTAATACTACAAGCGATATAGTTGTCTTGAGCCATTACATCAGGGACAACAAAATTATTATTACTCTCAGCTACTTGCCCACATATACCTTTTCCAAAAGGAATAGTTAAATGGTCTGTTGGTTCTCCCACATAAGCACTAAGGTGCAATGTTTGAGCCTCGTAATTAGCAAAATAGAATCCAACCCAATCGTAAGCATCTAAATTTTTATGCAGTAAAGAACAGATAGATTGTAGCTTTTCGAAGACATTCAGGTCCTCGTTTTTTACTATTGAGGAAACATGTGGTTTTAGGGCGTCAAAAGTCATGTTAATAATTTTGTTTATTGAGATTCTGAACCGAGTTCAGAATGACTTCTATATATTGATTCAGCAAAAGTATTTAAAAACTAAAGATCATAACACTTAAATTTAGTTAATTTTGTTGGAGAAAATGAGCAATTTGTTTCAAAAATATAAAGGAGTGATTCGTTTTATCCTGATTTTTTTAGGAGTATACATCCTACTTTCTTTTAGTTATCATTACTATTTAAGTTGGTCTGAAGGAAAAGACTATTATCCAGACTATGTGACCTACAAAGTCGCGCATCAATCGGAGAAGTTAATTTGTAAAATGGGATTTCCAGTTGATGTCGAACTTCATGAAGAATTAAAAGGGTTAAAATTATTGGTGCACAATCGTTATACTGCTCTAATAGTTGAAGGTTGTAATGCGATTAGCGTGATCATTCTTTTTATAGCATTCGTCATCTCATTTTACCAAGGAATCAAACGTACAGTACTTTTTGTTTTAGTTGGCGGAACATTAATATATCTGTTTAATGTGTTGCGAATAGCGATCATTACCATCTTGTATTACAGATTTCCTCAGTATGAAAAAATATTGCATCAAATTATCTTTCCAGCCTTAATCTACGGAATGGTGTTTTTGCTATGGATGTATTGGGTAAAACAATTCAAAAATCAAAAGGAAGTCAATGAATAAATCTTTAAGAATAGCATTGATGCTAT
>JABSPN010000069.1 GCA_013214425.1 Flavobacteriaceae bacterium
AATGAAACTAATTACTGAAAGTATTTAGTTTTAAAAGCACTACTTTTGGCATATGCGATTTAAAAAACTAATCAGTTACCTATATCCTATCATTATAGAAAAACTTCCTTCTGAAAACAGTGACACTTTGGAAGTAACCTTAGTAAACGGAAAAGTAATTATCGATTCCAAAAACACCAATTATAGCTATGGAAGCCTACAGAAAGTTTTAAAAGAAGGTTTGCAACATATTGGAAAAGATCGCTTAGAAAAATTTAAGAACGTATTAATTTTAGGTGTTGCAGGTGGCTCTGTAATCGATACCTTAAGAAATGATATTAAAATACATCAAAATATCACGGGTATTGAAATTGACTCGCAAATCATACAACTCGCCAATAAATATTATCAACTCGAATCCTATAAAGATTTGGAGCTGATACAAATGGATGCATTTGAATATGTTCGTACAACAACTGAACATTTTGACTTTATCGTTATCGATATTTTCAATGATAATAGTATGCCCGATGCTCTATTTGAAAAGAAATTCTGGGACGATGTCTATAATATTTTAAATGAAAATGGACTCTGTCTGTTTAACTCTATGAAAACTTTAAATAGAATTATTGTTAAGAATCAATTCGTTACAGAAATATTTAACGAGCTCTTTTCCGAAGTAATCCCTATCAACTCCCGTAACAAATACAATACCCTATTTATTTTAGATAAATAATGAATGTGATCAAACTTGAAAACTATTATTATCCAGAATATCTAATACAAAGATTGACTGAATTTGTTGAGTACTATAACAATCAAAGACACCATGAGTCATTAGATAATCTAACTCCTTCAGATGTATATTATGGAAGAGGAAAAGAAATATTAAATCAGAGAGAATTAACAAAAATTAAAACCATGAAAAAGAGAAGAAATAATCATCTCTTGCAATCTTTAAATTTATAGCCTAAATTTAAACAATACTTGTAAACTTTCTTTGAAGACTTCCACTACTGGTAACGAAATAGTACTTTTTTAATAAGCACCATACTAAATTAACAACATGTGCTTATTTCCCAATCGACCAAACAGGACAAAAGTCTGGACAGTTTCAATAAGATTTGAAAAATCTATTGAGCTAATCCATCACCTAAGTAACGCTTAACTTAGCGTCTATTTATCAAATACCACTTATTCAATTATTCTAAATCTAAGTCCGACATATGGGTGAACAGATTGCGCATTATTAAAAAAGGATTTAAGACCTGATGGAGCTTCTATGTTTAAAAAATCAAAATAATTCTTAGCTCCAGCTGTAATATCTATCCAATCAAAAATTCTATAAGAAAGTGCGATTTCTGCTGTTATAAAAAAGCCGTCATCTCTAAATTTTTCATCGGCAAATTTTTGACCTATCTTCAAATAACCAATATGCAATGAAGGTATAAAACTCAATTTATTTTTAGCGTATAACAAATATCCTCCACCAGCGGAAATTCGTGTAAAAACACTAGACCTTATGTTACCTACTAAATCTGGTCTCTCTACATCTGCTGAATTAACATTTACATCAAAATGAAAGGTTGCATTACTTAAAAACACTGCATTAAAGCCGAAATCGAATGTACCACTTAAATCGTATCCTTTATTTATAAAATTATTACCATAAAATATGGGTTGCGCGTATCCTGTTTCCAAATATATTCCAGAAAATGCTTCTTTTCCAGGTGTTTTTCCTTCTTCTTTTTCTTGAGCTAAAGCTAACTGTAAGCACAAAAGAACACATGCTAGAGTTTTAAAATTCAAATTCATAAGCTACCGTTTCTTGATTAATTGGGATTTCTATAGTATCACTTTCTACCACACCTATATCTGATGTAATTGTATAGTTAAATAGTGCGATCGTATTTTGAAGTGTATTAAATCTTAGAACTCCTGAACTACTCGGAACTCCAGTTCCTTGGATAGTTTCAGTTGTTTCACTTTCTCCTTCTGGAAACTGAAATCGTTGAATTCTGGTAGGATATGTTATTGTATATGCTAAATCACCTTCCTGACTTGGTGAATCGATAATTTCAATTTCTAAGGTAGCTGTACGTTTTAGAACCGTATCTGGTAATGCAATAATTCTTGATTTATCTTCAATACTTTCCAATTGGTAAATAACAACACCATAGTCTTCATTTGAAGGGGTTCCAGCAAATTGCTGATCACTGTTTACCAAAACACCTATTTCATCTATAGATTCATCTGGTGTTAAAGAGATTAGAGTTGAATTTCCCTGACTATTAGTGCTACCTACACCTGAAACACCTTTAAAACCTTGTATATACAAGACAAAAGGAATAAAATTAGTTTTTCTAAAAATAGAAACATTAGTGTTTATATCTGGTATTGGTTGATTGGAATCATCCGTTACTTTTAATTCAAAAGCAATACGACTGTTGTTTTCTATAACTTCACAACTCAGTAATGAGCAACATAAAACAAACAAAATTAGCAATTTTCTTTTTTTCATAATTTACAATTTAGATTTATTTTAAATAGATACAAGAAAACACATTTGGTTGCGTGTGCATTCCTGAAAAAATTGTTTTATTTTTTAAAATTCATAATTACAGGTTATTACAAAATCGAAAATACGATTTGAATACATTTTCATTTTTTGAAAATTCGACAAGAATAAAAAACATTGCCTCAATAATAAAATTTAACTAACAAAAGAGGGTGTTTGAATGCATATCCTCAATGAAATTTTACAATTAATGTGCAAATTTAAGCTATAAATTTAATGATTGCAACGGGTGATTTTTTCTTCTCTTTCTCATAATTTTAATTTTGGTTAATTTTATTAATTTATATTTCTTTTCCTCTACAATAATATACATATGAAGGCGTTAAATTGACTAACGATTCATGATATCTTCAACCATTATGGTCTTCAACGCAGTCAGTTAACTTGTATTTTTTTTTAAGAAGATGATGCTCGAAAAAGTCTCGCAAAATCCTCGTAAATTAATAATATAAACAAGCTTTATTTTGATGTAATTAAGGGAATTTTGATTCGCCTTGTTAGTAGACTATTAACGATAAAAACCTTGCGTTTATTGTAAATACAAGAGTTTTTCTTTTGTTGGTGTGGTAGGATTACTCGGTGATCCTGTAATGGTTGGTTGCTAGATAAAGTCTGAGATGCGTTGCATCTCACAGATTTTTTGTTTTTACAGTTATGCGTGAGCAAACTCGGCAACGTTTACTAAAGACTTACGACTGTAGACTAATTACTCCAGAAGATTACCTTCGGTGATCCTGAAGTTGGAATGTTGCTAGAAAAAGTCTCAGACGCTGAGCGTCTCATTAGACTTTTTTGTTTAACAAGCTTATTCAAAACTTTGTTTTGCAACGCTCTCTAAACAAAAAAGTCTGAAACTTTTGTTTCAGACTTTTTCTGTCGGGGTGGCAGGATTCGAACCTGCGACCTCCTGCTCCCAAAGCAGGCGCGATGACCGGGCTACGCTACACCCCGAAAAGGGAGGCAAATATAATATTATTATTTATAAACAAAACAATTTATTTCACGAATCTCGCATTGGTGACATTCAATAATTCTTTTAAATTTGTCTAAAAGTTTTCTGAATGTTAATTATTGGTATTGCAGGCGGTACAGGATGTGGAAAAACCACTGTTGTAAATCAGATTGTTAATGAGTTGCCACAAGAAGAAGTGGGAGTGATTTCCCAAGACTCCTACTACAAGGATACATCACATCTAAGCTATGAAGAAAGAACTAAAATAAATTTTGATCATCCAAGGGCAATCGATTTCGATCTTTTAAGTGCTAACCTCACCGAGCTTAAAAAAGGAAATACAATTGAACAACCCGTTTATTCTTTTGTTACTCACAACAGAACGAAAGATACGATCATGACTCATCCCAGAAAAGTAATGATTGTTGAAGGGATTCTAATTTTTTCTAATCCAGAAATTTTAGATCTTTTTGATATTAAGATCTTTGTTCACGCAGATGCAGATGAACGATTAATTAGACGAGTTAGAAGAGATATAGCCGAAAGAGGAAGAGATGTAAACGAAGTATTAGATCGCTATCAAACAACTCTAAAACCTATGCATCAACAATTTATAGAACCTACTAAAGCTTATGCAGACATTATCATTCCTAATGATAAAAGAAATACAGTGGCAGTAGATATCGTTAGAACCGTTATTGCTGAAAAAATTAATTAATGCTGAATTTTAAAAAAATAAAAGATCATAAAGCCTTTTCTATTCTTACAAATAGATATGTTTTAGTTTCTTTGTTTTTTCTAATTTGGATGTTTTTTCTAGACACCAATTCTTTTTTCATTCATAGAGATGTCAATCAAGAAAAGAAAGTACTGGAAAGAAGAAAAGAAGATTTTATTGAGAAAATAGAAACCGATAAAGAAAAGATAAAAGCCCTGGAAGATGAAAAAGGTTTAGAGTCATTCGCCAGAGAAACCTATTACATCAAAAAACCAGAGGAAGAAATTTATATTATTGAAGAAGATTCAACAGAGAATGAATAACTATGACTGAAAAATTATTCAATGATTTTGATGCTGTTTCGGCAGCAGAATGGAAACAAAAAATTCAGTTTGATTTAAAAGGAGCTGACTATAACGAGACCTTGATTTGGAATAGCAATGAAGGTATCTCAGTCAAACCTTTTTATCATGCCGACAATAAAAATGACTTTAACACAAGTACAATTATAAATAAACCTTTTAATATTTGTGAAACTATTGAAGTAACTTCAGCAGAAAAGGCAAATCATAAGGCATTACTTGCCAGAGAAAAAGGAAGCGAAAGTACTTTTTTTATTGTCGATCAAGCTTGTGATACAGAAAAATTACTTCTTAACTTAGGGGGTGATATTCATTTTTCAATCAGATTTCTAGATGTTAATTTCTTAAAAAATCTTATTCAGGAGCTATCAAAAAAAGAGAATCAATGCTTCCTAAACATTGATCTAATTGGAAACTTAGCTGAAACAGGGAACTGGTTCCACAATCTTAATACAGATCATCAAATAATAGAAGAGTTAATAGAGTTAAAGAGTGACAACATTGTTTTCTTCGGAATTGACAGTACTATTTATCAAAATGCAGGAGCCAATATGACTCAACAAATTGCCTATGCATTGGCACATGCAAATGAATATTTGAATCACTTTGGAGATAAAGCAGCTAATAGCATTCAATTTAAGGTAGCGATGGGATCAAACTATTTCTTTGAAATCGCCAAAATCAAGGCTTTGAGATCTCTTTTCAACTTACTTGTTAAAGAATACACTGACAAACCTACTACGGTTAATATCTTGGCTTTTCCTTCGCGAAGAAACAAAACGTTATATGATTATAATGTGAACATGCTCCGTTCAACTTCAGAATGTATGAGTGCTATTTTAGGAGGAGCCAATACCATTTCCAATTTACCCTATGACGCTATTTACCATCATGAAAATGAATTTGGAAGTCGTATCTCAAGAAATCAATTACAGATTTTAAAGGCCGAAAGTTATTTCGACAAAGTTTTAAACCCAACTGAAGGAGCTTATTATATTGAAGAACTCACCAGACAATTAGCTGAAAGAGCTCTTGAGCTTTTCAAACAAATTGAAAAGTCAGGAGGATTCTTAAAACAATTGAAAGAAGGTACTATTCAAAGAAAAATAAAAGAATCGGCAGCTAAAGAGCAAGAGCAATTTGACAATCAGGAAATCATTTTATTAGGAACCAACAAACATCCTAACGAAAAAGATATGATGAAGGAGACAATTGAAAAGGAAGCCTTTTTAAAAATTGAAAAAAGAAAAACATTACTAGAGCCTATTATCCAAAAAAGACTAGCAGAAGAACTAGAGCAAAATAGATTAAAAAATGAATAAAGCAGTATTACTATTGTTATCAATTACCTTACTAGGATTACAATCTTGTAAGGAAAAAAATAAAGAAAATCCTACGATCACTACTCCCACAAAAGAGAAGGAAATTAATTGTGATACGTACAATAAAGAAAAAGAAGTTTTAGATGACGCTGTGTATAGCTTTGAAAAAGACGCCAGTAAATTTTTAAAATACACGAAAGAAAGATCCAATTCATTCTTTTTACGTTTTTTACATCGATATTCTAATGGCAATTACGATTTCTCAGAAATGGTAACAGAAAACTCCATCAATTCTTACAAGAAAATAAAGAATATCGAATCCCTATATTATACAGAAAACGGAAAATTACTATTCAATTTTAATTCAGAGTATTATACCTGTATGTATTCTAATTTTTCTCCTGAAATAAAAACTGTTTTTGATCAATTAGAAGAGTCTGGATACCTGAACACCGATTTCACTGCAAAATCGCTAAATAGCCAGGATCAATCTGTTGTTGATAATGAGTATATAAAATCTTTTATTGTGATGGCTATTTACTATCCTACAATTGTCAATAATAGCGTTAAAGTACCTGTTAACTTAAATTAAAAATTACTATGAAAACCAAAATCTCAATTTTATTACTATTAGCTACAGCTTTTATTAGCTGTAAAAATGAAAAGAAAGAAGACGAAATAGATTATAAATTCGCCGACAAACCGATGATTTTTAATTGCCCTAGTTTAGAGCATGCAAAACTATTCAATGAAGCTTTTTACAGTTTTGAAGAGGATTTAAAAAATCAATACCTTAAAGATGATCCCAATCAAAGAATAGAAAGAGCCTACGGTTACCTGGTCCCCAGACACACTAACGATAGAGTTAAATTAATTCCGTCTATGGTTTCGAAACATACACTTAATATATTCGAAGAATTAAAAAAAACTGGGATTTTTGATCCAAACAATACAGTTACTCATTTAAAACATGACACGGCAATAGTAGAATGTTTGTCTTTTAATATTGCCAATCAGCAAATTAAAACAACTTATTCTGCACTAAAACAAACAAATAGTTTAAGACCCAGTTTAATTGCATCAGCAGCTATAGGAGTTGGCAATTCTGCCTATATGGACCCACATTTAAAGACCTATTTTGCTTTAGCATTTTACTATGCAAAATTATATGATGTAGATCACTCGAGACTTCCAGCAAACATGGAAAACCCAGAAGATCTTAAGAAAATTGACCTGAACAGCCTTCAGAATACTGGTGGAGCACCATCAGCAGGAGGATCAAAAACAAACAATCAATAAACATGGCTAGAAAAGACCTGCAACACTTAGATTTAGCGAGTCTAAATCATCAAACAGATAGCTCTAAAGAAAATTTCAATACGTTCACAACTGCTGAAGACATTGAAATTAAAAGCAAATACTCTCCAGAAGATATTGTGAATCTTGAGCATCTTAACTTTGTTGCAGGAATTGCTCCTAATTTAAGAGGCCCCTATTCAACCATGTATGTGAGAAGACCTTGGACTATACGTCAGTATGCAGGTTTCTCTACCGCCGAAGAATCCAATGCTTTCTATAGAAGAAATTTAGCCGCAGGTCAAAAAGGTTTATCAGTAGCATTTGATTTAGCCACTCATAGAGGTTATGATTCAGACCACGAACGTGTGGTTGGTGATGTCGGAAAAGCTGGTGTTGCTATTGATTCTGTAGAAGACATGAAAATTCTATTCGATCAGATACCACTCGACAAGATGTCTGTTTCGATGACAATGAATGGAGCTGTTCTTCCTATTATGGCTTTCTATATTGTTGCTGCTGAAGAACAAGGCGTTGCAGTAGAAGCACTTGCAGGTACCATTCAAAATGACATCCTTAAAGAGTTCATGGTCAGGAATACCTATATTTATCCGCCAGAGCCTTCCATGAAAATCATTTCTGATATTTTTGAATACACTTCGGCAAAAATGCCTAAATTCAATTCTATCAGTATTTCAGGATATCATATGCAGGAGGCTGGCGCAACCTGTGATATAGAATTGGCCTATACACTGGCTGACGGACTTGAATACATCAGAAAAGGACTGGCAGCAGGAATGGATATTGACACCTTTGCTCCTCGCCTATCTTTTTTCTGGGCTATTGGAATGAATCACTTTATGGAAATTGCCAAAATGAGAGCAGCCAGAATGCTGTGGGCAAAGCTTGTGAAACAATTCAATCCTAAAAATCCGAAATCATTAGCTTTAAGAACTCATTGTCAAACAAGTGGTTGGAGTTTAACTGAACAAGACCCTTTTAACAATGTGGCCAGAACTTGTATTGAAGCAGCCGCTGCAGCATTTGGTGGAACACAAAGTTTGCATACCAACGCATTAGATGAGGCCATTGCCTTGCCTACAGATTTTTCAGCAAGAATAGCTAGAAATACTCAAATTTATTTACAGGAAGAAACTCATATCACCAAAACAGTAGATCCTTGGGCAGGAAGTTATTATGTTGAAAAACTAACACATGACATTGCTCAAAAGGCCTGGAAACTTATTCAAGAGGTTGAAGATTTAGGAGGGATGACAAAAGCTATCGAAGCTGGTATTCCGAAAATGAGAATTGAAGAAGCTGCTGCTAGAAAACAAGCCAGAATAGACTCCGGACAAGACATTATTGTAGGAGTAAATAAATACCGACTGGAAAAAGAAGATCCGCTTCACATTTTAGAAGTAGACAATACTTTGGTTAGAAAGTCTCAAATAGAGCGCCTTGAAAAAATAAAAAGCGAACGTAACAACGACAAAGTAGCGATTTACTTAAAAAACTTAACGCAGGCTGCTCGATCAAGAGATAAAAATTTATTAGCTTTAGCAGTAGAAGCAGCAAGAGAAAGAGCTACATTAGGAGAAATTTCAGATGCTCTGGAAGAAGCTTTTGGCAGATATAAAGCAGATATTAAATCATTTACTGGTGTGTATAGCAAGGAAATTAAAAACGATGAAGCTTTTGAAAAAGCTAAGCAATTAGCAGATCAATTTGCTGAAATTGATGGAAGAAGACCCCGAATTATGATTGCAAAAATGGGACAGGATGGTCATGACAGAGGCGCTAAAGTAGTCGCCACTGGTTATGCTGATGTTGGTTTTGATGTCGACATTGGTCCGTTATTCCAAACTCCTAAGGAAGCTGCCAAGCAAGCTATTGAGAACGACGTACACATTTTAGGTGTTTCTTCATTAGCTGCTGGTCACAAAACCTTAGTCCCTGAAGTAATCAAGGAGTTAAAAGCCTATGGTAGAGAAGACATCATGGTTATTGTAGGAGGAGTAATTCCACATCAGGATTATGAATTTTTATTCGAAGCCGAGGCTGTAGCGATTTTTGGACCTGGAACAAAAATAAGTGAAGCAGCGATACAAATTCTCGAAATTTTAATTGAAGTAAATTCTTAATTTGTACAAAAGAAATAGGGTAATTTGCAAAAGCTAATCACCTTTAATCACCCTCATATCAACAAATTATTTTGTTGATAAATTCCACTTTTAAAACCCATATAAAATCGTATTTTTACCAATCGTAATCAATTCGGGATAAATGGGAAAAATCATCGCAATCGCTAACCAAAAGGGAGGAGTTGGAAAAACAACCACCTCTGTAAACCTTGCTGCTGCATTAGGAATTTTAGAAAAGAAAGTACTGCTAATTGATGCAGATCCTCAGGCAAATGCTACTTCTGGTTTAGGAATCGATGTAGAAACAGTAACTAACGGAACGTACCAAGTGTTAGAACACACTACTACTGCTCAGAACGCTACTATTCCAAGTAACACTCCCAACCTGAATGTTATCCCTGCTCATATTGACTTAGTTGCTATTGAAATTGAGTTGGTCGATAAAGACCATCGCGAATACATGCTTAAAAAAGCTATTGAAGATGCGAAAGATGATTACGACTATGTATTAATAGATTGTGCGCCTTCATTAGGTTTATTAACGCTGAATGCTTTGACTGCTGCAGATAGTGTTATTATTCCAATACAATGTGAATATTTTGCTTTGGAAGGTTTAGGTAAGTTGTTAAATACAGTTAAAAGTGTACAAAAAATTCATAATCCTGATTTAGATATTGAGGGATTATTATTAACTATGTACGATTCTCGTTTACGCTTGTCTAATCAAGTTGTTGAAGAAGTTCAAAAACACTTTAACGACATGGTTTTTCAAACCATTATTCAGCGTAATGTTAAACTCAGTGAAGCTCCTAGTTATGGTGAAAACATCATCACCTATGACGCCTCAAGTAAAGGAGCAGAAAATTACTTAAGCTTAGCGCAGGAAATCATTCAAAAAAATTAATTAGGAATCTATGGCAAAGGCAACAAAAAGACAAGCAATGGGAAGAGGATTATCTGCCCTTTTAAAAGATCCTAAAAATGATATCGCTTCTGTAAATGATAAAAATGCTGATAAGGTTATCGGTAATATTGTTGAATTGGAATTATCCTCTATTGAGGTTAACCCATTTCAACCAAGAACTAGCTTTAATGAAGAAGCGCTTCAGGAATTAGCTTCATCAATAAAAGAATTAGGTGTCATACAACCTATTACTGTTAGAAAGCTAAGTTTTGACAAATATCAATAAGTTTCAGGAGAAAGACGTTTTAGAGCAGCTACCATTGCAGGTTTAAAAACAATAGGTGTCATTGT
>JABSPN010000007.1 GCA_013214425.1 Flavobacteriaceae bacterium
CTATCCATCTTTAATATATAAGTGTTTTCTCTTGAAGAGGGTACTAAATCACCAACCTTAGTATTTTGATCTTCTTCTTTAGTCGCTTTAAAATCTTTTTTAATGATATCGAAAGAATCGTCATTCTTTCCTGGAACGATTAGATATATCGCATCGTTATAAGCATAAAACTGATCTAATTGAGCATTGTTAGCTTTAGAATCAATATTTTTCTGAATGTCTTCCATTGTCTCTTCTTTAGGAGCATTCAAAGAACTTCCTCCATATATTGACTCATCATCAGGAGCTATATATGCATACGGATCAACAGATTCAAAAGCTTTCCTGATTGATTCTTGATAACCCTTTTTATAATCTTTAGTTTTGCTTACTCCTTCTTCGGAAGCAAAAACTATATTTCCTTTACAGTCTAATAAGGTAATAATGGTTTTGGTATCGAACAGGCCTCTTGATTCCATATTTGCTTTTAAGGCCTTACAATTATTCAAATTTAGTTCGTTAGGATACGTTTCGGTATCTAAATAAACATCGTATCCTTTTTGTTTGAATAAGTAGCGTATTAACGTATTGATTCTATATTGATCTGGTTCTGTCTGAAATGTAAACTTAGAAGGAACTATTACAAATTTGTAATTATTCACATTACCTTGGCCAAGTAAATTAGCTGTTCCTATTAATAATAAAACGAAAAATAATACTCTAAACTTCATCTATTTATTTTTATTCTCTGAGTTACAAAAATATTGCCATTTTAATTATTATCAGCAATATTTAACAAAGAATTACTTAACTAAATTATAAATACTGTTTAATCTCTTTAAGTTCTTTGACAATTTTTATGTCTGAAGAAGCTTCTTTATCATTATGATAATCGAACAGAATAGCATCAAAGCCATATTGCAAAGCACCATAAACATCTGCTTCTAAACTATCGCCTATCATAATTGAATCCTCTAAATTTGCATTAGCCTTCTTTAGGGCCAGTTCAAAAATTTGAGGATGAGGCTTTTTAACTCCCGCCATTTCTGAATTTACAATCACATCGAAAAAAGAGGCCAGTTCTGAATTATTCAACTTATGATTTTGAACTTCTTGAAATCCGTTGGTAATAATATGGAGCTTGTATTTTGGCTTTAAATACTCCAATAAATCCATCGCCCCTACAATAAGATGTTTCTGTTTCGATAAATAAAAAATATAGTCTTCTGCTATCGTGTTAATCACATCATCTTCTATAGGATAGTTCATCGCGTCAAAAGATTGTCTTAACCTTTCATAACGCAATTCATATTTATCAATCTTTTCATCCCTATAAAGCTTCCAAAGGGCGGTATTAATGGGTAAATATATTTCTAAAAACTTGTCAACCAACAGATCAATATTCCTTTTTTTAAATATAATTCCATAGGTAATTTCAGAGTTCTTATCAAAATCCCAAAGCGTATGATCCAAATCGAAAAAAATGTGCTTAATCTTGTCCAAGGGTAACATGCTTTATAAATTCAATATATAATTTTTTAAATCCATCCCACTTTTTATCCTCACTAAAAGTGTAATTATGAAAAATTGTAATCATCTTTCCATTGACTTTTTTGACTTCGTCTAAAATAGCAATCATTTGTTTTAATTGATCTTGTTTGTCTTCTTTTAAAATCAAATAATCCATTATAAAAAATGGCGATAACCTCAGCGGCGTTTGAATTTCATAATCTAAATCATAAAAATAAAACGTAGTACAGGTACCTGCTCTAAATCCTAATTCAGAAATATACCCTAAAGTAAAGTCTTCTTTTATCTCGAGGTCGATTAAATTACGATACGAATTAGGTAAATTAATTTTGTTGAACGAATTTCTCGTATACGCTAAAGGTTTGTTGATAATTCCCTCTATTCGCTTCTTTTCCTTGCTTAATAATTGAATATCGCTTAAGGCTTCAAACGAGACCTTTAATCCTACATCGGCATAATCTGCAACAGATTTAATCAAGGATCTGAACTCAACATTTTTATAACTTATATTACGATCATGATTTGAAAAATCTGCCAGTAAAAAGAAAAACAACGGTTTGATATGTTTAGTTTTATGCACATTTACGATCCACTTAAAAGTATCATATGGGTCTCTTTTAAGACTTAATAAAACTCTAAAGCGATTTAATATTTCATTAAAATCGAACCTTACAAGATCTCTTGCAGCTCCAAAAACTGTTCTAACCGTTCCTTTGTTTTTAAATCGATAGGCAACCGGTACATCAAAAATTGGTTGAAAACTAAAATCATTTAGTTTATAGTTTACTCCTGAATACTTTTCTTTAAGAATTTCCAAAAATTTATAAGCCCAAATATCTACTACTGGTTTGAGTAAGAAATTGTTTTTATAGGCCAAACTTTCATGAGCCGGGAACCTACCGTATTCATCTTTAACATGAGGTAAGTATTCCTCATATCGACTCAGAAGGTAAAAACTGGCAGCAAAAATATCGAAAGGAATGATGCTCTTGTCTCCTACTTTAAAAAAACATTTAGTTTCCTCCCATTGCTGCACATTAATATCAATGTCAGATAGACCATTTTCAAAAAGCAATTCATGAGACTGCACAAAGAGTTCATTTCCTAATGGTTTTTTTGAATACGACAACTTTATTGAATTATGGGCTACAAAATCTTCAACTTTACTAGTAAAAGCAACCTCCATACCTAATATTCTCGAACATATTTGTTTGAAAACATAAGTCACTCTGGGTGTAATTTTATGTGTATATACTAATAACATCAGATTTGTTGTTCATCAGCAAAACTATAATAACCTTCTTTACTTATAATAACGTGATCTAACAATTTGATATCAACACTATTGCATGCTATTGAAATCTTACGAGTCAGTTCAATATCTGTAACACTAGGCTTAAGGCTTCCTGATGGGTGATTATGAGAGATTATTATATTAACTGATCCAAGCTGTAATGCTTTTTTCAATACTAACCTAACATCTACAATCGTTCCGGTAATTCCTCCTTTACTTAATTGAGACTTTTCAATTACTCTATTCGCATTATTGAGGTAAACTACCCAAAACTCCTCATGGTGTAAGTCTTCAAAAACAGGATTTAGGAGTTTGAAAACTGCTTCACTAGAATTAATTTTGATATGCGTTGCCTGTTCAGATTTTCTTCTCTTCCCTAATTCAATCGCAGCTATAATACTTATAGCTTTAGCCCTTCCAATCCCTTTAAATCGGATCAATTCGTTGACAGACAATTTGCTGATTTCATTCAAATTGTAATTGACTGACGAAAGGATTCTCTTACATAAATTAACAGCACTCTCTTCTTTACTTCCTGTCCCTATCAAAATCGCCAATAGTTCTGAATCACTCAAAGAGGATTTACCTTTTTTAAGTAGCTTTTCTCTTGGTCGATCTTCTTCAGACCATCTATGGATAGGAAAAGATCTATTCGTCATTATTCAGCTATCAATTCTTTAATTTCTTCCATATCTAAGCCTCCATAGTTTCCAGAACTCATAAATAACAAAGCTGAATTGTCAAAATCCATACTGAATAGATTTTCTTTAAATTGAATTGGATCGGTAAATATCTTTAAATCATGTCTTTTAAAGGCATTAAAAATTTGTTCTTCACTAACTTCTTCGAGTTTCTTGATTTTAACAGCATCAGGAGAGTAGAATACTAATGCTTCATCTGCAGCATCTAATGCACCTTCATATTCGTTTAAAAAGTCTCCATTAAGACTACTATAAGTATGCAACTCTAAACAAGCTATCAACTTTCTTGAGTTATACTGCTTTTTTACCGCTTTAGTGGTTGCACTAACCTTACTTGGTGAGTGTGCAAAGTCTTTATATGCTACTTTATTTCCCTTTTGGGCTATTTTTTCCAGTCTCTTACTCGCTCCTTTGAATGTTACTATAGCCTCATAAAAGTCATCTTCATCAACCCCCATATGTTGACAAATCCATTTAGCTCCAGCTAGATTATTTAGATTGTGCTCTCCAAAAATCTCTAAAGGCATTGGTCCCTCTAATGTCTCAATATAAGTCTCGCCATCATGAATTTCATGAGCAGGCGTTACATAAGGGTATTTCTTTATTTGATTCTCTGTTGCACTTACAATCGCATTGACTTCAACATCCTCTTCATTGTAGACTAAAATGCCTCCTTTTGTGATTGTATCCAGAAATATTTTAAACTGTTCAACATAATTTTCATAGGTGGGAAATACATTGATATGATCCCACGCTATTCCACTTAGCAGGGCAATATTAGGCTTATATAAATGAAACTTTGATCTACGATCTATGGGAGATGATAAGTACTCATCCCCTTCTAAAACTATAAAATCATTCTCCTCTGTCAGACTCACCATAGTCTCAAATCCTTCTAGTTGAGCTCCTACCATATAATCAACTGCTATATCGTGGTAATTCAACACATGTAGTATCATAGAAGTAATCGTTGTTTTTCCATGAGACCCTCCAATTACTACTCTGGTTTTATCTTTAGATTGTTCGTATAAAAATTCAGGATAAGAATATATTTTCAAACCGAGCTCTTGCGCCTTCAACAGTTCAGGGTTATCTGGCTTAGCATGCATCCCAAGAATGATAACATCTATTTCTGCAGATATTTTTCCCGGATACCAACCAAATGATTCAGGAAGTAAGCCTCTATCTTCCAAACGAGTTTTAGAGGGATCAAAAATAGCATCATCACTTCCAGTAACGTCATATCCTTTATTGGATAAAGCAATAGCCAAATTATGCATTGCACTTCCTCCTATTGCAATAAAATGTACTCTCATAAGTTTTACTTAAAAGGTAAAGATACTAAAGTCGTTGATTAAAAAAATGAAGTGAATTAAAAAAGCTTACATTTTTAAAATTTGTTGTTTTTCTGCTTTGGCTTCTTTGAAATCGGGTTTCTCAATTAAAGCTTTATTGATCCAATTATAGGCATTCTTTTTATCATTTTTATGCCTGTAAATCTGAGCGATACGAAAATAAGCCCATGACTTAGAAACCCCATCTTTAGCTGAATGATTTTCAATATAAATATTGAGACACTTTAACCCCTTGTCTAATTGAATATTGTATTGAGCACAAACTTTACCAACTTGATAATTTAGATGATTCCTATTGTATAGTTTATGAGCGGTTTCGTAGTTAGAAATTGCTTCACTGGGCTTGTTGTTTTTCTCATACAGCTCAGAAAGTTTTTCATAAGTATGTATTGATCCTCCAATCTCTATCGCTTTCCTATAGTGTTTTTCTGCCAGTTCAGGTTTATCATTGTATTCTGCCACATATCCCTTGGCCAGATAACCGTCTACATCAGAAATCTTCTGAAGTTGATTCGCATACATCAATGCTTTCTTTTCACTTCCTCCAACAATTCCAGGTAATACAACATACAACTCTACCAAAGCCCATCTTACATCAATATGGTTTTTATCTAATTCAGCGGCTTTATTCAAATGATATTTAATATCACCCAAATACCCCAGCGCCTTTATTTTACTCAACTTTTGAGCTTTTAAACCAAGGGCACCTCCATACTTGTAATGATATTCTGCACTTTTATCGTCTGCTTCCAAAAGGTCTTTATAAATTCTTATAGCTTTATCCCATTTTTTCTGATAAGCCGCTATATCTCCTAAATACTCCTTTACCTTGAGGTCTTTTTCATTTTTCTCAAGTAGTTTTTTGAAAATAACTTCTGCCTGTTCAAACTTATTTTCATCAAATAGTCTTATCCCCTCATTGATTTCTTGAGAAAATGTAAAATTTATAAAAAATACTAAAGCGATAAAATATATAAAGTATACTATCATAACAACCTAAAAAACAAATATAAATTCATTCTATTTAAATACAAAGAACTTTTTTGATGTTCGTTCGTTCGTCTCTTACCAACAGGTTGTCAACATACTTATTAACAATATATGTTAACATATGTTAAAATTCTCTGTTTTTTTTATTATGTTTGTAATGTAAAGAAAAAACTATACAACTTTAATATATTATCTATGATGACTAAACGTGTACTTAGTGTCAATTACATGTTATTTGTACTGGCATTATTTATTTTGTCTACGTCCTATTCCTATTCAGCCGATTGGTATGTTAACGATAATAGTACGACTGGAGATCTTTATACAACTGCAGTTGGAAGTGTTGCTGGAACAGGTTCAAGTAGTAACCCCTTTATAGATCTTGCTTCAGCACTTGGTGTAGCAATGCCAGGTGATAATATTTATATTGATTCTGGCACGTATTCAGACACCATGCAAAATTTATCTGCTAGTGATATAACAATCATAGGAGCAGGTTCTATGTTAACAGTTTTTGACAATGCATTTGCTAGTAGTGACACTAATTGGTTTTTAAACATTGCTGGTTCAGCAAATAACACCAACATAACTGGCATTAGAGTGACAGGATATAATGTTTTAACTGCAGGAACAGGTAAAGCAATTACTGTTAGTGGTGCGACTGGAATTGTATTTACAGATGTCGAAACTTCTAATAATGGAGCTGGTAGTGGAGATGCTGCTATAAGAATCGAAGCGAATTCATCTGTTACCATCAACAACTCTTCTTCTTCATGTAATGCCCCTGGTGGCTTGTTTAGCGGCGGAATCGATGTAGATGGAGCTAATATTATATTAACTATTAACAACAGTTCAATTTCTAGCAACTTCAAAACTACTAAAGGGGCTGGACTTTTCATTGCTGGTGTGGATGGCTCTACTACCGTTAATGTAAACAACTCCATAATTACCATAAATGATTCTAGCGGTGCAACAGGAGAAGGAACTGGCATCTATGTTGAAGATGCCACACTTAACGTTTCTAACTCTGAAATCAGTAATAACTCTGCAAACATTGCTTCAGCAAATGAATATGGAGCGGGTATTCTTGTAGGGAGAGGAGCGACAGTAACTATTGATAGTTCACTATTTGTTGGAAATACATCTGATCGAGGAAGTGCTATTGCTGCTAATACTGCAGCTGCAAATGGTAATGGAGGAGACTCTTCAGTCAACATAACGAATTCGACAATCGATAACAATGAAATTGCTGGAAGAGAATCTAGTGGACGTTTAGTTTCAATAAACGTTTCTCAAACAGATTTTATTAATGGTGCAAATGTTGCCAACTACAATTCTGCTTCAATTACTTTAACTGATTCTGGAAATCCAACTGTTACTGCAGGAACAGTTAATTTCACAAACACAGATGCTGCTACCACAGCAGTGGCAACACCAAGCGTTCCAATATTAAGTGGAGATAGTTGTAGAATTTTAGCTTGTCCTGATGCTGGAACAGATGGAGCCATAACGATTTGTAATAAAGAAGTCTATGACCAAGGTTTAGGTAACCCGATCGGAACAGTTGATTTAAATGCGCTTTTAGGTGGAACTCCAGATCCTGGAGGGACATGGAGTGATGATGATAGTTCAGGTGGTTTAGATACTGTTACTGGATTATTAGATACCTGGGTTATTAACCAGGGAGGTATATTCAATTACACCTATACCGTTAACTCTACTGATCCAATGTGCCCAGGAGTTGATACTGCAGTGGTAACCCTAACTCTTGGTGGTTTTCCTGGTTTTGACAATCCAGGTGCTGTCGCCTGTGATACAGACACAGCTGTTAACTTATTTAGTTTCTTAGGATTTAACCCTAGTGCTACTTTTGGTGGAACCTGGAGTGATGATGATGGAACAGGTGCATTAACTGGACAGTTCTTTAATGCATCAATCGTACCAACGGGTATTCCATTTAACTTCACCTATACAGTTCCTGCTGTTGGAACTTGTCCGGCAAGATCGGCAACAGTAACTATTACTGTTTTCCCATCGCCTGATGCTGGAACACCAACGGATTTAATTCTCTGTGAAACTGATGATTTAAGTCCATATACCAATTTAGATTTATTCACCTTACTAACTGGAAATGATCCAGGAGGTTTTTGGAGTGATATTACCATACCAGTAACTGGAGAAATCTCAGGACCATTAGATAGTGTTGTAGATGTACAAAACATATATGCAAACTTCGGACCTGGAACCTATAGCTTTCAATATTTAGTAAACCCATCCAACCCGATTTGTGCACCGCAAACTGCAGTAGTAAATATTATAATTGAACCTGTTGTTGACCTCAATGGTTCTACTTTAGAGGTAACGCCTGATCCTATTTGTTTTACTGATTTAGCGACAACTCCAATTATTGCTACAATAACTCAAGGAGCCACTCCTATTCCTGATGGGACATACGACATTACATATACAACGAGTCCTCCACCTAACAACGGTGTTGATGTAGTCTCAGTAACTTTTGCTGGTGGTATTGGAAGTTGGACAATCAACCCAGCCTTTTTAACTGCACCGGGTATTGTTACAGTTGATGTTACTAATGTAGTAGACCCATCTACTACTAATAACTGTGATCGAATCATTTCTAATTTAAGCGACACATTCGAAATTGTTGCAGACCCTGACCCTTCAGATACGCAAGTATCTGTTGACGATGTTTGTGTTGGAGATGACGCTACAGCAACTATTAGTGATGCTGGAGCAATCGCAGGTATTCAGTTAGCAGATGACACCTATACTATTATGTATACAATCACTCCTGTAGGAACAACTTTTACCACTACGGTAACAACTGTTGGCGGAACTGGAACATTTACTATTCCTGCAGCTCAAATACCTACAGAAGGAACTTATACAATAGAAATTATCAGTTGGGAAAATACAGCTGGATGTTCAGTCAACTCTTCAATTATAGATACTTTTGAAGTGTTCCCAATACCTGATGCACAAAATATAATCGTAACCATTGATGATATTTGTGATGGAGATGATTTAATTGTAACGATTACCGATACTTCCACACCAGTGGTATTAGTTGACGGAACTTATGATATCATTTACGATATAGTAGGTCCTCCTACAACTTTAGGTAACGTTGAAACTGGAGTAGTCTTTACAGGTGGTGTAGGATCATTTACAATCTCTGGGGGTACATACCCAGTAGGAACTTATACCTTTACAATAACCAATTTAACGAATACAACAACCACTTGTGATACAACAACATTTGACAACCCGTCTACTACTTTTGAAATTTTCGAAATTCCAGATGTAGGTGATGTCGTATTAACAATTGATGATATCTGTTTAGGTCAAGATGCTGTGGTAAACATTTCTGATGCAAATCCTGGAACTCCTCCTGATTTACCAGATGGTGATTACAGTATTACTTACGACTTAAGTGGTGCTAATGTTTCAGTAGCAAACAATGCAATCGTTACTATTACTGGAACAAATGGATCATTTACCATCCCAGCGGCATTATTAACTAACACAGGAGTCACAACAGTAACAGTAACAATTGTTACCAATACAACTACTAACTGTGATACCGTTGGAGTGCCAATCATAGCTTCATTCGAAATCTTCCCTATTCCAGATATTGACAACGCATCAATAAGTGTTGTTCAACCAATCTGTCAAGGTGATGATGCTACAGTTAACATTACTGGAGCTACCGTAACAGATGGAAACTACGACTTAGTATATGATCTTTCAGGAGCAAACGTTTCTGTGGGAAATATGGTATCAGTTGTTTTTGCAGGTGGTAATACTTCATTTACTATTCCTGCAGCTTTAATTCCGAACTTAGGGGTAACAACAATAACGATCACTAATATTACTGATACTAACGACCCAACAATGTGTACGAATACAGTAAACAATCTTAGTGCATCATTTACAGTTAGTCCTAACCCAACATTAGATGTTACAAATCTTGAGGTACCTGAGCAAGATATTTGTTTAGGTCAGGATAAAGTGATTGATGTATTAGGAGCTACTTTAGCTGACGGAACTTATTCTGTAACTTACGATCTTTCAAATCCTGTATCAGTTGGTAACAATGCTACATTAACAATGGCTGGTGGAAACGGAACATTTACAATTCCAGCTGCCTTATTAACCAATACTGGTAACGTAGTTGTTACAATAACAAATATTGTAGACGACTCAACAGGATGTAGTTCAACTTTAAATATTTCAACGAACTTTAATGTTACTCCACTTCCAGATGCAACAGGAGCAACTGTAGATGCATTTGGACCATATTGTGAAGGAGAAAACGTACAAGCACAAATATTAACTGCTTTAGGTTTACCTGATGGTGATTACACTATCACTTACGATCTTTCAGGTGCTAATGTAGCGGTTGGAATTAATCAGGTAATAACAATGACTGGTGGTACTAGTAGCTTGTTTACCATCCCTGGACCTCTTAACTCAGGAACAACAACAATCACCATTACAATAATTTCTAGTATAGCGACTACATGTACCGTTACTGGATTATCAATTAGTGATGATTTTGTTATTAATCCAACACCACAATTAACAGTACCTGAAATCACTATCAATGACATTTGTTTAGGTGATGATGCTGTTGTAAACATTAACAGCACAGGTGGTTTAATTGACGGGAACTACACCTTTACCTATGATCTCTCAGGGGCCAATGTTTCTGTCGGAAACATTGCAGCAGTAGTAATTGCTGGTGGAAACGGAAGCTTCACTATCCCTGCTGCTTTATTAACCAATATTGGAGCAACTACTGTTAGCATAACTGATATATTGAATAATGACACAACTTGTTCGAACACATTCACTGGTTTAGATGTTACATTTAATGTAAATCCAAATCCAGATATCGACGCTGCCACGCATCTTGAAGTTCCAGAACAAGATATTTGTTTAGGAAGCGATAAAGATATTGATGTAACAGGGACAACATTGGCTGATGGTACTTATACAATAACTTATGACCTTTCTAACCCAGCTTCAGCTGGCAATTCAGCAACATTAACCATTACAGCAGGTGATGGAGTCTTTACGATTCCTGCGGCATTATTAACGAATTTAGGCAATGTTGTGATTACAATCACTGATATTGTTGATGACGCTACTTTGTGTTCTGCAACCGGACTTTCAGAACAGACAAACTTTAATATTATCGATATTCCAAGTGCCTCTGGTGCTACTATTGATGTTACTGATGTTTGTATTAATACTACTGGATCGGTAGTGACAATTTCAAATGCTCCTGGTTTACCTGATGGCGCATACGACATTACTTATGACTTAAGTGGTGCTAATCTATCTCTTGGTAATGTTGCCAACGTGACGTTCACAGGTGGAACAACAAGCTTCAGTATACCGGTTGGATTAGTAGCGAATGCTGGTACAACAACAATCAGTATCTCTGATATCTTATTTAATGTAACAACGTGTGGTGCGAGTAACTTATCAATTCCTCCTTTTAACTTTGAGGTAATTGATCCTACTCCACCAGTATTGAATACAGGAGGAGACTTATTCTGTATTATTAATAACCCGACAATTGCAGATCTTACTGCTAACGTAACTGGAGGTAGTGGTACTATTACATGGTACGATCAACCAACTGGGGGAACTGCTTTTAATAGTACTGACCTGTTAACTGATGGAACAACTTATTATGCTACTGTTACTGACGGTAATTCATGTGAGAGTTCTACCAGATTAGCTGTTACAGTTGATTTAACAAACTGTACTGATGTGGATATTATTATTCCTGATGGATTATCTCCAAATGACGATGGAGCAAATGATTTCTTTGAGATTCCAAACATCGATATATTATACCCTAATTACGAACTTGAAATCTACAACCGTTACGGTAATATCGTTTACAAAGGAAATAGAAATACTCCTTTATTCAACGGGAAATCAAACCAGAGTAGATTATTGAGTAATGATGTGTTGCCAACTGGAGTTTACTTCATCATAGTTTACTTCAACGACGGTAGTACAGATCCAATTCAGGACAGAATATATTTAAGTAGATAATAAACTAACTGAAAAGATAAAAATTCGATAAATGAAACGTCTTTTAATCATATTAAGTATAGTCACTATTGCATTTAGCAATAGCTATGCACAACAAGATGCTCAGTACACACATTATATGTATAATATGAGCAACATTTACCCTGCTTATGCTACAGACGCATTAGGAGTGGTTAACTTTGGAGGGATTTATAGATCTCAATGGGTTGGCGCTGTAGGAGCACCAAGTACTGGTTCTTTCTTTGTTCACACTCCAATTAATGAGAAAATAGAGTTAGGTTTAAATGTTATTCATGATGAATTAGGTGAAGATGTCGTAAATGAAAATACGATCACTGGAGATTTTGACTATAAATTATAAGTAAATGATAACGCACCCATGACTTTAGGTTTAAAAGCAGGAATTAATTTATTTCAAACCAACTTTGATGGTTTTGTACTAAATGATCCTGTAGATACTGCGTTCTTAAATAACAATCAGACATTTTTTAATATTGGTGCTGGTGCCTATTTCTTTACTGAAACTTATTATTTAGGATTATCGGTTCCAAACTTTTTACCAAACAAACACTTAGATAGCAGCAATACAGTAGCTCCTATAGGTATTGATGAAGCACACTTCTTCTTTACTGGAGGATATGTATTCAACGTAAGTGATAATGTGAAGTTAAAGCCTGCATTTTTAGCCAAGGCTGTTAGCGGATCACCTATCGCACTAGATGTAACTGCTAATGTATTGATCCAAGAACGTTTTGAAATTGGTGCTGCTTATAGACTAGATGATTCTTTTAGTGGTTTAGCAAGTTTTAGAGTGACTCCTGAATTAAGAATCGGGTATGCCTATGACTACACGACTACCGCTTTAGGAGACTTTAACTCAGGAACCCATGAAGTATTCATCTTATATGATTTAGGTCTTGAAATATTTAACAAAGGATATGAGAAATCGCCAAGATTCTTCTAACAATAAACTAATAGAAATGAAAAAATATATCATATCAACATTCTTAATAGTTTTATGTACTTCCACTGGTTTAGCTCAAAGATGGGAGCTTAATAAAGCCAACCGTCTTTTCGAAAAAAGAGCTTACTTAGAAGCTGCAGAGATTTATGAACGTTCAGACAAAGATGTCAATACCTTAAGAAATCTTGGTGATTGCTACTACCTCAACACGAAAATGGATGAAGCCGTAAAGTGGTATGGCACATTAGTTAAAAATTACGAAAGTCAGATCGACTATCAATATTTCTTCAGGTATTCGCAAGCCCTTAAAGGTGTGAAGCGTTATGAAGAGGCCGATCAATGGATGGAAAAGTATGAAGACGCTATAGCTAATGACGCTAGTCTTCAAAACACCCTAGAGTATATGGCAAAAGTTGATGCCGATGTACCATATATTTATACCCCTGTAAATTCTGAAACAAATTCTGAATATTCTGACTTCGGAACCTCTTTCTTCGGAGATGATAAAGTGATCTATGCTTCAGCTAATAAAACTGGAAACACAAGTTCTAAAATCTATAAGTGGAACGATCAACCTTACTTAGATCTTTATGTTGCGAAAATCGATTCAGAAGGGAACATTGTCGATCCTAAACCATTAGAAGATTTAAACTCCCCTACTCACGATGCTCTAGCTGTAATCAGTAAAGACGGAAATACCATGTACTTTAGTCGTACGAACGAAAAGAAGGTAAAAGTAAATGAAGAAAAGGTTGCCAACATAAAAATCTTTAAAGCTGAATTAATTGATAACAAATGGACCAATATTGAGTCATTACCATTCAACAGTGACGAGTATTCTTGTGGTCACCCAGCCTTGAGTCATGACGGAAAGAAAATGTATTTTACATCTGACATGCCTGGGAGTATCGGCTCATTAGATATCTTTGAAGTAGACATCAATGAAGATGGAACTTTTGGTACTCCAAAGAACCTAGGACCTAATATCAATACAACTAAAAGAGATGAATTCCCGTATATGAGTGACTATAATATTCTTTATTTCGCTTCAAACGGACATCTTGGGCTTGGTAACCTTGATATCTTTTATAGTGCCTTAGAAGAGAGTAAATTCGGAAAGCCAAAAAACTTAGGCAGTTCTGTAAACTCTAGTTTAGATGATTTTTCTTTTATCATCAACGAAGAAACAGACAAAGGATTCTTCTCATCTAACCGTGAAGGAGCTAAAGATGATGATATCTTCCAATTCAGGAGAAAAGAATACATCAAGCCTGTCTATTTAGTAGAAGGAGTTGTTACTGATAAAAACACTGGAGAAGTATTACCAAACTCTCTGGTTACTTTATTAGACGAAAACAACAACGTTATTGCTGATACAATTGTTAAGGCAGACGGAAAATATATTTTCCACTTAGATCCTAACCAGAAATATAAGGTTAGAGGAACAAGAAAATTATACATCCCAGACGAACAAAACTTTAGTACTGATAGCGAAGGTAGAATTCAGCACAACATTGAGTTAGAATTAGAATTATATTCTGATGCTGAAGGAAACATCGTAACCGAAAACGGAGATACAGTAATCAAATTAGAAAAAATCTATTTTGATTTCGATAAGTGGGACATCAAACCAGCAGCTGCTAAAATCTTAGACGGACTGGTCGAAGTCATGAAGAAGTATCCGAATATGATCATTGAAATTAGCGCCCATACAGACTGTAGAGGCGGATTGGATTACAACTTAGACTTATCGCACAAACGCGCTAAATCTACTTTAGACTATGTTGTAAGTCAAGGAATTGATGTTAGCAGATTAAAGTCTATTGGTTATGGTGAAATGCAACCATTAAACAAGTGTGTACGTGAAGGAATCTGTACAGAAGCAGAGTACGATGTAAACAGAAGATGTGAATTCAAATTATTGAATTAGTACTTATAATTTCAGAACCAGAACAGGCCGCTTTAACAAGTGGCCTTTTTTATTCTTCTTCTTTTAATGCGATTAAATCTTTTTTGGACATCCGAATTAATAAGGTAATACGCCGCTCCCCTTTTTGAATCACATTCTTGGAGTCAAATCGTTCAATATAGGCCAGTTGCCAGGCAAGTAATTTTAAATGTTTCTTCTGATTCTGATTACAATAGTTACAAAATACTTTCTTAACATCAATCTTCTTAGGTCTGTAATGATCGTATTCTATTGTAACATACGTTTTAATCTGTAAAGAATCTGCATAACGCCCTATCTGTGCTTTTGAGGAATGCACACAAAAGGCCAGTAAAAAAACACATATGGGCATTAGCTTAGTCATAGTATTTCTCTAAAATACTAAGATTAGATGAAGAAACTCCATACTTAATATATAATTAACGTTTACAAGTAATTACAATTATTTACAAATGGAAGTAAATGTTTAAATACGCATAATAACGTTAAAATTGTATAATTTGATTCACTATGGAGGATCGAGTGAAGCAATTATCAGAGAAGCTAATCCTAAAAGGGTATAGTTTGAATACAGAAAAGACCTATGTACAAATGTTCAGAAAGTTTATCATATTTATTGACAAGTATGATTTAACTATTAACAAAGACTCTGTTGAGGAATATCATTTAAGCACCGTTAACAATTATTCAGACTCATATATAAACCAAAGTATTAATGCGATTAAATTCTATCTGGAAAAAGTTGATGGACAACCTAAAGAAACGTATTTATTTGACAGACCCAAGAAAAAGTATAAATTACCACTAGTGCTATCAAAAGAAGACATTAAGTTGATAATTAATATCAGCAAAAACATAAAGCACAGAGCTATTCTGCAAGTCATTTACGGATCAGGACTTCGGATTTCTGAATGTATTAATTTGAAGATTAATGATGTGAACTCCGAAGACATGACCATTAGATTAAATCAAAGTAAAGGCAAAAAAGACAGATTGACTATATTATCTAAAAACTCATTAAATACCTTAAGAGAATATTACAAAGTTTATCGCCCAAAAGTTTGGTTGTTTGAGGGTTTAAACGGCAATCAATATAGTGCCTCAAGCATTAGGAATATATTCCATAGAAATAAATCCAGAGCAAAAATTCATAAAAAAGCAACTGTTCATACACTTAGACATTCATTTGCTACTCATTTATTAGAAAATGGTGTAAATCTGAGATATATACAAAAGCTTTTAGGGCATAATTCGTCCAAAACAACCGAAATATACACTCATGTGGCAAGTAAACATTTAAAAAACATCAAAAGCCCATTAGATTTTTAAGTATATTTGGAAGAGCAATCTTATGATTGTGTTTGTAATAATCACATCAAAAAAACGAAATGGCAAGATCAGGAAGGCCTTTAAAAGTAGCATCAGAACTCGAATTTTTAGCTAATTATATCAAAAAGAATGACTCTAAAAGCGTTAAAATGCTTACAGACACTCATGGTATTGATTGCTATGATTCCTACAAAAGAACTTTTTTGATTTTAGCTGCATCTGAAGGTAATGAAAACATCATGAATTTTTTGATTAAAAAAGGAGCAGACATAAATTTTCAAGATAAAAACGGGTATTCTGCGTTGCATTTTGCCGCTCTAAATAATAAAAATCGAATAGCTGAAATTTTGCTTAAAAATGGTGCGAATCCTAACTTGAAAGATTTATATGGTAATTCACCCATTTGGACTGCAATTATGAATGTAAAAGAAGACTTTTCAATTGTAAAATTATTACTCGAAAATAATGCAGATATTGAAACAAAAAACAATCATAGGAAATCACCTCAAGAATTATGGAATATGATGTACCGTAATGAAATAGAATCACTCTTAAAATAAATACTGGCATTAACGAAATGTTGGGTTTAGTTAAAAACTTACAGTTTATGGGTATGCAAGTAACACCTAAAAAGAACGAGTTTGTGCGTTAAATGATTATATTTCATGACTATAACAAAAAATAAATCTATGCTACTAAAATCTTTTTTTTGTAATTTATTGGTTTCATTAATGTTTATCAATTGTGTCAATCATGATGGAATTCCTCGAAAATTACCTGAACTTGACGATGATGCTGTTGAATACGATCTTAGCAATGCCTTACACGTTAGCCTTGATCAAAACAATAAAATCTTTGTCGACAGTATAAAAGTGACTCTCGAAGAGCTTAAAATTAAAGTACGAGACTACGAATCGAAGCACAAAGCTGAAGCTATTATAAGTTATAAAGCCCACGATGATGTTATATACAAATCTTATGTTGATGTGGAAAAAGCCATTACTGGAGAAATTGATAAACTAAGAAAAGAATTGGCATTTGAGAAATACGAAAAAGCCTTAGATAGTCTAAGTAAAGAACAATTAGGTGAAATAAAAAAAGTTTATCCTAAGAAATTAATTTTAGATGTTGGTGAATAGCAATCTATTAGAATGAAAAGACGCTAGTGACCAACTCATGGAGTATTTTTATAAAGAAAAAGAATAAATGTAAATGAACCCAACTGACTTTAAAAAACTTTGGATGACGGATGACTCTGAGAGATGGGTTAAATTTCCAATTGATCAAGTAGAAAAATCAAACCTCAATGAAAAAACAAAAGAATTTTTAAAAGTTGGATTTCCAGAAGATGCAGCGCCTTTTTTAGGATTCGGATTAAGAAGCTATGATTGGCAATTCAATACAATTCAAGCTTACTATGATGACTATGACGTAGATTATAAAGCCAAAGATTATTGGATATTTGGTTCTGACGGTAGCGGCAACCCTATTTGTATTGATGCCTCTGAAAATGATAAATTAGTGTTACTAGATCACGAACAAGAGTTTGAGTTTATAGAAAACATGAACACCAGCATTTCTGAATTAGCCTCCTCTCTTCTTCTTTTTAGAGATTTTATCAAAAAAATAAATAATGAATTTGGAGAAGACGGCTTTTTTGAATCTATGTTTACAGAAAAACATTTGACTGACTTAGAAAATGAATTCGAGGAATTGAATCCGAATTACTACATTGAATCAAGCTTTTGGGATACAGAAATTGAAAATCTAAGAGCTGAGATCAAATGAGAATTCATGTCAACTTATTTGAAGAACAATTTTATCAAGTTGCTTCAGAAGAAGCAATAGAACTTCACAAGGACTACGAACCTGGATCTTCCAAGCTAATTACTTTTATGCCAGGTGCCGATTACAATGACGATCTTAGAGTAAAAACATTAGGCTTAGAAATACCCTACAAAAAACAAATCATAGCCGTTGAATATCAAGTTGGCGATATACAAATGGCTCAATTCAATTGTGAATTAAAACACGGACTTCGAATCAGTGATTTTAAAATAACCTATCGAAGTCATTATACAAGGCTATTTCTTAAGAAAAACATCTTAAAAGTAGCTTCCTCAGATCAATATTTAAAAAAGTATTTAGAGGATAAGCTAATGGAAAACGGTTTAGAAGTCATCGCGAGAAATAACCTGTTTACTCCTATTATGGAAAGTAAAAAAACGATAAAAACAGATTTTTCATTATCGTTTGAAGATAGAAAGAAAGTTCTTAATCCCATGATTCAATTCTATAAAGATCTTATTGACTTCTGTATCCAACATAAAATTTAATTTTACATGAAAGCCTACTGTACCTATTGTTCTGCTGAAAAAAACGATTCAGAAAAAGCCATACCTGCTATTGACCTATACAATAGTCACAGGATTTCAGAAGTTTATAAATGGTCACAAGAAAAAGGCTTGGGCTTTCTCATTCTCTCAGGAAAATATGGCCTTGTTGAACCTACCGAAAGAATTCATTATTATGACCATTTACTCAAACCAAAAGAAGTAGAACCCCACTCAGATTTGTTAGCCTCTCAAATCAAAGCGATGGGCATTACTGAAATTGTATTTTTTATGAGCAGACTTGAAAAAGATCCTAATCTCCAAGCTTATCGTGACTGTATTACCAAAGCTTGTATTAAATCTAATGTAGCATTAACGATAAACGTAATAGATTTTCAAGATTAAAACTACTGGATTTTAAGTATATTTAAGAGAGCAATAAGTGTAATTGCGCTTATTTACTAGTTAGCATTCAATGTAGCGAGTTATGGAGAAAATAAATTTAGAGATAATGGAGTTTAAAAAGGAATTCTAGGAACGTGAGGATAAAACCTGTAGTACTCCTTCGCAAAAAATCAATTCTTAAAAATACAACCCTCTTAATTCGCTCGAATCACAAAGTAATTTCTCCTTCCTCTTTGTAGGATCACAAACTTCCCGTTGATTAAATCCTCTTTCGTGATGATATAATCTTCTTTGACTTTCTCTTTGTTGACTGAAATCGAATTCTCTTTTAACGCCCTTCTAGCATCGCCATTAGACTTTAAAAATTCAGTTTTAGCTGCTAAAGCTCCAATCATATCTACGCCTGTTTCAAAGTCCGCTAAAGGAATATTGGCTTGTGGCACCCCATCAAAGACATCGATAAAGGTTTGCTCGTCTAATTGCTTTAAATCTTCTGAAGTCGACTTTCCAAAAAGAATCTGAGACGCCTTGATGACATTCTCTAAGTCTTCTTTAGAATGCACCATCGTCGTTACCTCTTCAGCCACTTTCTTTTGAAGAATTCTTAGATGTGGCGCTTCTTTATGTTCAGCAATTAAAGCTTCGATTGTTGCTTTATCTAAAAAGGTGAAAATCTTGATATAGTTTTCAGCATCCTCATCAGAAGCATTTAACCAGTATTGGTAGAATTTATACGGAGAAGTTTTATGACGGTCTAGCCATACATTTCCGCCTTCAGTTTTTCCGAACTTCGTTCCATCTGCTTTGGTGATTAACGGACAAGTCATCGCATAGGCTTTTCCAGCCGCTTTTCTCCTGATTAATTCTGTACCTGTGGTAATATTTCCCCATTGATCGCTTCCTCCCATCTGAATCTTACAATCCATAGCATTGTAAAGGTGTAGGAAATCGTACCCCTGGAATAATTGGTAGGTGAATTCAGTAAAACTCATTCCCTCTTTAGATTCCGAAGAAATTCTCTTTTTTACCGAATCCTTAGCCATCATATAGTTGACTGATAAGTGCTTTCCGATGTCACGAACAAAATCGATTAAAGAAAACTCTTTCATCCAATCGTAGTTGTTTACCAATTCAGCTTTATTCGCTGCATCAGAATCAAAATCGATAAAACGTTCCAGCTGACTCTTAATTCCGTTGATATTTCTTTGCAGTGTTTCCTCGTCTAATAAATTACGTTCCGCCGATTTACCAGAAGGATCACCAATCATTCCCGTAGCGCCACCCACTAAGGCGATAGGCTTATGCCCTGATCTCTGAAAATGCATTAATATGATAATCTGTACCAGACTTCCTATATGTAGTGATTCGCCGGTTGGATCAAAACCAATATAACCTGCTGTTGATTCTTTCAACAACATCTCTTCAGTTTCTGGCATGATATCATGTAACATCCCTCTCCAACGTAATTCTTCAACGAAATTCTTAATCATCTCAATAAAATTTTGACAAAGATAATTTTATGTACTGAAAAGAGAAAAGACTTTTAAATTAAAACTGTTATTTTCGCAATATGATTTTAGTAACGGGTGGCACAGGACTTGTAGGCAGTCATTTACTCCTTGATCTTACTGTAAAAGGATTGACTGTTCGCGCAACAAAAAGAGCCCAATCTTCTTTAGATAATGTTCGCAAGGTATTCTCGCTTTATGCTGAAAATGGAACCGAATTATTTGAGTCGATTGAATGGATTGATGCCGATTTATTGGATCTTCCTGCTTTAGAACTGGCCTTTGCCGATGTTACTCATGTCTATCATTGCGCTGCTGTCATCGCTTTCGACCCGAAACAATATAAGAACCTAAGAAATACGAATATTACAGGTACTGCCAATGTGGTGAATTTATGTATCAGCAACAACATTGAGAAATTAGTTCATGTAAGCTCTATCGCCGCTTTAGGCGATAACAAACAATTGATTTCTGAAACTACGCATTGGAATTCCGAAGGTCAGAATAGCATGTATGCGATTTCTAAATATGGAGCCGAGCTGGAAGTATGGAGAGCTTCTCAGGAAGGACTTCAGGTAGTTGTCGTGAATCCAGGTGTGATTTTAGGCGATGTGTTTTTTAAAACCGGAAGCGGTAAGATTTTTACCAAACTAAAAAACGGCTTTAAACACTTTACTTCAGGAAGTATTGGCTTTGTTGATGTGAAAGATGTGTCGACAACCATGATCAAGTTGATGGAATCTGATATTCACCAGGAACAGTTCATTCTTATTACCGAAAATTGGTCGTACGAAAAGCTATTCAGGAGTATTGTTCAACATATGGGGAAATCAACCAAGTTGAAGAAAACATCTGCTAATCAACTTAAAATTGCCTATTGGTTGGATACGATTAAGGGGAAGTTGTTCTTCGGAAAGCGTTCTTTGTTCAAATCGACCATAAAGACCAGTCAGAAAACCTTGCTTTACGACAATACTAAAATAAAAGAGGCTTTGGATTTTGAGTTTATTCCTTTAGAAGAATCTGTAAAGCGTATCGCAACTTCTAGTCATCTATGCTAAGCTCCTGAAGGTCTTCCAATTCTTTGATTTGCTCAGGTTTAGGGGTCTGGGGGAGCGATGCCACTTTTCCTCCCAGGGGGGCAGAGCCGCAAAGCCGACCCGGACGGATGGGGGGGAGTAAGCTTTGGAAAATGATTTTTGCAGAAAAACATACTGAATCTTTGATTTGCACAGGTGTAGGGGGTCCGGGGGAGCGATGCCACTTTCATGTCAACATTCCGGCTGCCAGAGCCATGCGAGAAACTGGAGACCTTGCAACGCGCGCATCCATTCTCGAGAGAGGAGCGGATAACATTCGACGAGGCTACGCATACGTACACAGTGGGCGGCATTACCGTGCCGCGCTCTGTCACGACCCTCGTTCAC
>JABSPN010000070.1 GCA_013214425.1 Flavobacteriaceae bacterium
TTTTATTTATTCTAAAGTTTTAGATATAGATTTAAGCGAGTTTATTTTCCAAGATACCTTTATTAAAGTCATTAGAACATTAAGGAAAGGAACTTACAATGAAGAAGGAAAGTTCTTGCCTTGGTTAATGCGTATTGCTCATAATTTAATTATTGATCATTTTAGAAAAAGCAACAGAATGCCCAAATTTAGCTCCAGTAATGAAGAATTCGATATTTTTTCTGTACTAACAGACGGATCTATGAATGCTGAAAAGAAAATTATCAAAGCCCAGATTGAACATGATGTCAGAAAACTAATTGACGAACTTCCTGATGATCAAAAAGAGGTGATTACCCTTCGCCTTTTCAATGACATGAGCTTTAAAGAAATATCAAATTTAACAGGTGTGAGCATTAATACTGCTTTAGGAAGAATGCGCTATGCGCTCATTAATTTGAGGAAAATTATAGAAAAAAAGAACATTATTTTAGTTAATTAAATACTATATGTCTTTTTTTATCGTTATCTTGTATAAGTATAACCAATTAAAATGTTTACATGGGAGAAATTTACTCTAAGAGTTCTGAAAAAGTAAATCAATTGGAACCAAAAAAAGAAACGATAAAATTTTTGCTCGATTATTCAAAAGCTTTGAAAGTCTTGAAATTAAAAAAAATGAAAATAGAGGTCAATCAAAATTAATATCAAGCCCATTTAATGGGCTTTTTTATTATAAGCCTTAATTACAGTTTTTCTACCTATAGTTTTTGTAATAATATCTCTCTCTAAATTCCAACCTCTCGCTGGAGAATATTCTCTACCATACCAAATAATTTGAAGGTGTAAATTATTCCACTTTTCTTTGGGAAATAATCGTTTGGCATCTTTCTCTGTCTGAACAACATTTTTTCCGTTTGATAATCCCCATCGATATAGTAGACGATGGATATGCGTATCTACGGGAAAGGCAGGAATGTTAAAGGCTTGTGCCATGACTACACTGGCTGTTTTGTGTCCAACGGCAGGTAATGATTCTAAGGCCTCAAAATCGGCGGGTACCTCTCCATTGTATTTTTCAATTAGAATTTTTGATAAACCGTGAATCCCTTTTGATTTCATAGGGGAAAGCCCAACAGGTTTAATAATCTCTCGTATTTCTTCTACTGTTAGTTTAACCATGTCGTTGGGATTATCGGCTCTTTCAAAAAGTAAAGGCGTTATTTTATTCACACGAACATCTGTACTTTGTGCAGACATTAATACAGCAATAAGAAGTGTATAGGGATCTTTATGATCTAAGGGAATAGGAATTTCAGGATATAATTCTTCTAATGTATTAATAATGAAGTTTATCTTTTCTTGTTTTAGCATAATGTGTATTTTTACTCAGAAAGTAATATTCAAAAGTTGATCTAAATTTCTATAGAACATTTCCGTAGAAATTTGCTAAACAAAAATAATAAATATGACTACATTAAAGAAAGGAGATAAGGCTCCAGATTTTTCAGTTCCAAATCAGGATGGTAATATTGTGTCTCTAAGTGATTTCTCCGGAAAGAAACTTGTTTTATTCTTTTATCCCAAAGCCAGTACACCAGGTTGTACTGCTGAAGCCTGTAATTTAAATGATAACTACAGTCGTTTTCAATCATTAGGATATGAAGTATTGGGAGTAAGTGCTGATTCACAAAAAAGACAAACCAACTTTAAGAATAAGTACGGATTTCAATATGATTTACTTGCAGATGAAGAAAAAGAAGTAATTAATGCTTATGGTGTTTGGGGAGAGAAGAAGTTTATGGGTAGAACCTTTGATGGTATCCATAGAATTACCTTTATAATTGACAAACAGGGAATGATAGAAGATGTAATACTGAAAGTAAAGACTAAAGAGCATACAGCTCAAATAATAGAATAAAAAAGAGCGCTTATAGCGCTCTTTTTAGTTTTATACGGGTTCTTCCTGTTTATAACCAAAGAGATTATGTTTCTTAATTAATTCGGCGATTCCGTTTGGCAGCATTTCTTCCCATCCTTCTTCACAGTTTTCAATCATACTTAATACTTTCCTTGAGAAAATCCCTAGAATATTTGGGTCAAAGTTTTCTATGTCAGCAACTTTTCCGTTGTATTTGAAGAACTTATATAATTCCTTCATTCTTGGGTGAACTTTAAGGTTATCACTTGTGATTAATCCTCTTTCTTCACTCATGAATGGATATAAGAATACTTTTACATCACTTGAAGCAAATTTTCCAAAGGCTTCTAAAATTCCACCTGGCAGATCGGTGTAATATTTATTGTCAAATAAATCAACCATATTGTTAACTCCCATAGCTAATCCCATTCTTCTTGAGGTATATTTAGAGAAGTAATCGACGACTTTATAATATTGCTGGAAGTTCGAAATCATTACGGTATGCCCTAGCGAACACAACAATTCGGCTCTATCAAGGAAATCTCTTTCGTTTACCTCTTCATGTTCACAACCACTCTTCAGGTTCGATAAGGTAATTTCAAAAATAACCTTGGTACGTTCTTCGTCTACGCGCTGGTCGTTAACAAACATGTCATATGATTTCTGAAACATATCCATGTTTACCTTTGTCACAGGTCTGTAACTACCTCTGAGCGCTAAAATATTTTTCTTATACAATATAGCACCTGCAAGTAAGTTGTTTCCATCAGGACCAAACATTACTGCGTCTGTCATTTGATTCTTAACTAATTCAAGACTCATTAAACGATTGTCTACATCAGCGAAACGAGGTCCGGAGAAATTAACCATGTCAATTTCTAATTGATCTTTGTGTAAGTGATCGTAAAGATATTTTAATAAGTGCTTTGGTTTGTGGTGTTTATAGAAAGCTCCATAAATTAAGTTTGTTCCTAAAACACCTAGTGTGTTTTGTTGTAATCTAGCGTCATTTTCTTTAAAACGGACATGTAGAATAATTTCATTATAATCTTCATTTGGGTCTACCTGAAAACGGATACCTACCCAACCGTGTCCTTTAAACTTCTTTGCGAAATCTATCGTTGCTACGGTATTGGCATATGAGAAAAATAATTTGTTCGGGCTTTCTTCTCTTGAGATACGTTCTTCTAATAATTGCATCTCATGGTTAAGCATTTTCTTTAAGCGAGATTGCGTAACATATCTTCCGTCATCTTCAACTCCATAAATGGCATCACTAAAAGCTTTGTCATAGGCAGACATGGCTTTGGCAATAGTTCCAGAAGCAGCTCCAGCTCTAAAAAAATTTCTTACCGTTTCTTGTCCGGCACCTATTTCAGCAAATGAACCGTAGATATGTTCATTAAGATTTATTTTAAGTGCCTTACTTTTTATGGAAGGGATATTTTCAATGTCCTTGTCACCTTTTAATCTGATGGCCATAATAGTAAATTTGGGTTTATATAACAAAAATACTAAAACTACGTTCTTTCCAAAAAAAATAGGTTACTTTGTTGAGAAATTCGGACAAAAAGCTGAAACAAATAACAGAATAATAAAATTTATTAAAGAGGATTAACTGTAATTTATCTTTAGTTAAACTGAAAAAATTTAAACGCAACATGCTTAAGGTTACATTTTTAGGTACAGGAACATCACAAGGGATTCCAGTTGTCGGGAGTGATCATCCGGTGTGTAAGAGCAAAAACCATAAAGATACCCGTTTGCGTTCTTCCATATTAATAGCTACGGAAACAACAACAATCGCCATAGATTGTAGCCCAGATTTCAGACAGCAACTACTCGCCAATCCAATTGAACAACTCCATGCGATTGTCTTTACTCATGAACATGCTGATCATACGATGGGATTAGACGATATAAGACCCTTTGTATTCAAACAAGGAGATATGCCAATTTATGCTCATGAGAGAGTACTAAGGTCTTTGAGGCAGCGATTCGATTATGTTTTCGCAACCGAGAATAAATATCCGGGAGCACCAGCTGTGGAAACGTATGAAATCAGAAATAACGAAACGATCCATATAGGGGACCTGGAATTAATCCCGATAGACTGTTTACATGGAAACTTGCAGGTTTTTGGTTTTCGATGCCAGGATTTTGCTTATTTGACCGATGTAAAAACTGTTTCAGAAGAAGAAATTGCCAAGCTAAATGGTGTAAATGTTTTAGTTATTAATACCTTACGAGAAGCTCCTCATCATTCTCATTTTAATTTAGAAGAAGCTCTAAATTTTATTACTTTAGTACAGCCTAAAAAAACATATCTGACGCATATTAGTCATTTACTTGGATTTCACGATGAAGTAGAAAAAAAGCTGCCTGAGAACGTTTTTTTGGCTTATGACAACTTAGAATTACACTTATAAATATTTGATATGAAAAAAAACATTTTCCTATACTTGTTTATCATTGCCCTATTGGGAATTATCTTTCAACAAGTACAATTAAGAAAAGCAAAAGACACCAGTGAGTTTGATGCCTTTAAAGTTCAAACTCAGGAAAATGTTACAGCCTATCAGGATACCATTGCCCAATTGAATGAAGAGGCTTTAGACTTGATGGCCTTTGATTTGCAGTTTAATGATTATGCCTTAAACTATTTTGAAAATTTTAATTTTGATCCTGAAGAATTGATGCCTCAAATAAGAGATGCCATTTATGAAACCAACTTTTATGAAAAGCAGCATCCTTTAATTCCATTTGAAAGTATGGTAGGGGGAAAGATCGTTATTAATAAAGTTAAGATGATTAACCATAGATGGATTGTAGCAGACTTTAACGATGGGCCGCACTGGGGAGAAGTATTAATCAAGTATTTTATTAATGAAGATAAGACCTATTCCTTTGAAACTGTAGATGCGTTGATTTATCCACCATATAAATAATCAAATAGCTTTAAATTCTTTTTCAAACTCACTTTTCAATAGGTTTTCTTATTTCTTTGGGGATATGAATTTCATTCTCTTCACTAAGTTGAAGGAATGTCCAATTGTCTTCTTTGATGGCGTAAGTTGGATCCTTGTTAGTAATATGGAATATCCATTCTCCTTTTTTATAAGAAACATTATCTTCTCCATAAGTATGCACTAAGTACCCATACATCATACTCATGGCGTAAGACATTCCGTTTTCATCTTTAAGATCACTAAGGTCCATTGTGACTTGTTGTCTAGTATTGATTCGAGCATATTTTACCGAATTAATAGTCATGATTGTATCTAAGGTAAATACGCTATCCATGACTACTGTACTATTGTTATATTCAGCAGATGCTTTTTTAAAATGTTTAATATATTCTTCTTTTGAAATCGAATCGAAAGCGAACTTAGGATAGTATTTAATTTGCTTTTCGATATCATTGTTGTTGATGGCTTTTATATAGCCTTTAATGTCATTGCTTAACAAATCTTTTTCAGTTTGCGCAACTGATAAGGAAAAATTAAATAGTAGTATTATCAGAAATGTTTTTTTCATGTTTTTGTTGTTAGATATAAAGTTAAGAAACTTATCTTAATCAAATAATGCCACAACTCTAGCTGGCGCTGCAGAAGCACCAACAATTTTAAGCGGGAAAACAGCTACTTTGAATCCATCATACGGTAAAACGTCTAAATTGACTAATTGTTCCATATGGCAATATTCCTTTTCTTGACCAACCAAATGCGCTTCCCAAAAGAATTCAGAGTTGTTTGTTTCTTTTGCCTTTTGAAGCATATAAGCTAAGGGTAAATCCCAACCCCAGGAATCAATTCCCATCACTTTAATACCCTTATCGATTAGCCAATGAGTTGCTGCTGCACTCATTCCTGTGCCTTTTTTGTGAAAGTCTTTGGTTCCATTATAGATATCTCTCCCAGTTTTAATCAAGACAATCATATTGGGTTTGATCGATAGTTGATGTTCATTAAGAAACTGTTCAATATCCTCAACGGTGATTGGGTCGAAATCGACTTTATGTTTCATGTCAATAACAAGACCCTCTCCATAGCACCATTCTAAAGGAATTTCATCAATGGTTTTTGATTTTTTACCATTAATAGTTGGTGAATAATGCCAAGGGGCATCTATATGAGTAGTGGAATGGACTCCCATTTTTTGAATGGTATCATCTGCCCAGCCTGTAAATCCTTTTGGAAACAACTTAAAGGGAAGTCCTAAAAAACGGATTAGCCATTTTGCTTTATGGTGTGGTTTATGCTTGATCTGAACCTTCATAAACCAGGGATCAGTCTTATTGTATTGAATAGGCTTGGATAGATCGACTATTTTCATTTGATATTTTGGTTTGAATTAACTCATAAAAGAAGTTGAGTTAATACAATTGGTTTATGCTTAAGGTCTTTACAATCGCACTTCCAACCACTTTTTAAAGTCAAAAAAGTTTTGAGGTGCCACACCATGTCCGACAGGAAATTCAGCGTAGCACTGTTTGATATTGAATTGCATTAAGTATTCAGGAGCTTTTTGAGCCCATTGTACAGGAATGACCTGATCGACACTTCCGTGAGAAATATAAAAGTCTAAATGACTGTAATCTTTATCCTTAGTATCTCCAATAATATCTTCGTTTATATAACCGCTTAAAGCTACTATATTTCGAACTTTTTCAGGATAAGTAAGGGCGATGGCATAACTTAAAATACAACCCTGACTAAATCCTAAAAGATTGATTTTGTTCTTGTCTATCGGATAAGCTTCACAAGCTTGATCAATAAACTGAGCAATAATATCTCTCGATGCTACTGCTTGTTCATTATCAGAAAACTTTTCATTATCCATGGTAAAATGAATATCATACCATGCGTGACCATAAGGCTGTAAGTCGTAAGGAGCTCTTACAGAGATCACAAAATATTCTTCTGGTAATTCACTGGCAAAAGAAAATAAGTCTTCTTCATTACTTCCGTAGCCGTGTAATAGAATTAGGGCTGGAGCTTTTTTTGAAGTAACTCCCGGCTCTCTTACTAAATGATAAAGCGATAAATTACTCACCGATGATAACTTGATTATTATTAATAATTCCGTAAACTTTTCCTTTTAAGGTCATACCAAGGAAAGCAGAGTTATGAGATTTTGAATGAATGTGTTCTTTATTGAAAACGTATTCTCCTTCAGGATTAAACAAGCTCAAATTCGCTTGAATCCCTTCTTTAATTGATTCGTTTTTGTGACCAAATCGCTCTGATTTTCTTGTCAGACAATCGATAACTTTTTCGGTATCCAAAATTGAATTCAAAGCTCCAAAGGCGCTTTCCAGCCCGATAGTACCGTATTCGGCATGATCGAATTCAATTTTCTTTAGTTCGATATCAATTGGGTTGTGGTCACTTGTCACATAATCAATTGTCCCATCCTGAACTCCTTTTAATAGTGCCTGACGGTCTTTTCTTGTTCTTAGTGGAGGCATTACTTTGTAATTGGTTTCAAAGGTCTCTAACACGTCATCTGTCAAGACTAAATTGTGTACGGCAACACTACATGAGATATCCAACCCTTTCTTTTTAGCTTCAGCAATCAGTTCAACCGATTTTTCCGAAGAAATAGTAGGGATATGTAATTTTCCTCCTGTGTATTCTAATATTTGTAAGTCCCTGGCTATATGTAATTCTTCAGCGAGAGCGGCAATTCCTTTTAAACCTAATCGAGTAGCCGATACTTCTTCATTTACAATTCCTTTTCCTTTGATTTGTGTATCCATTGGGAAAGAAAGTACTAGCGACTCAGAATTTTGTGCGTATTGAAGTGAAATCTTTAAGAGGTTCGCATTGTCTACTGCATGTTGGTAATCTCCGAAAGCGACTGCGCCAGCTTGTTTCATATCATACATTTCGGCTAAGTCTACTCCTTTGCTTTGGCGAGTTAGTGCGCCAATTGGAAGTATGTTCACCGCTTTACCTTGTGCTTTACTTTTGAGAAAGCTCACATCTGAATGGGTATCGATTATCGGATGTGTATTAGCATTTAGGCAAACAGAAGTAAATCCGCTTAACGCTGCTGTTTTAATCCCGTTAGCAATCGTTTCCCTGTGTTCATAACCTGGTTCTCCAAAAGAGACAGAGGTGTCGATCCATCCAATTGAGATGTGTAAATTGTCTAAAGCGATCTCCTGATAATTATCTGGATTGGTGATGTTGTCGTCAATTTTACTAATGGAGCCGTTTTCGATTAAAATGTCTTTAGTAGCGTTATGATACTCGCTAGTTGAGTCTAAGATAGTAGCTGATTTGATCAGTATATTCATTTCAAATATTTAAGAAGAAGTAGTTCTACGATCAAAAAGATCAGTGCAAAAATAACAAACCATTTCCAAAGTGCATGAATTTGGTTTTTAGAATTTAATTCTTCGAGGACTAAATTCACTTCATTACTCACTTTTATGTTGTCATTTTCGAGGTCATTCAATTCATGAAAACGCAGTCTGCTTTCCTCTCTATTGTGATTAAAGCTGAGGTTTTGCAGTGCATCTTCTCCGTTTGTAATAGTAAAAACCCCTGCGTTTTTTGGTAAATCTGAAACAGTCATACTCACCCTATCATTTCTTGATTGTTGTAAGGGAATAAAACTTTCTGTTTCATTTTTTATTTCTAAAACTCCATCATTTGTCAAATTTGCTCTTACTTCAATCGTATTTTCTTCTCCAATTACATAATGCATTTTCGGTAATTGATAACTACTCAAGGCAATATTGTATAGAATTGGAACTATTAGTGGCGAGTTTTTAAAATTAGAGTTATGATCATTAATCGCGGCGCTAAACAGATAGGCATTCCCATTTTTAGTAATAAAAGGTTTCCCGTTTTCTAGTGATACAACCTTAGAGTCATAATCCGTTATATCAATAAATGTATTCACCTTAGGGAATTGGAAATTATTGACTTGACGCTCAAAAACTCCTTTAAAAATAGGATGACTGAAATTAATAGCAGTAATACGAGTTTCGGTTTCTATTGGAGTTCCAAAACTATTCACTAAACTGTTGTAACTACTCAGGTTTGGCTTTTCTGATGGAATCACCAATACTGTTACTCCTTTTTTGAGATACTCTTTTAAGACATTAGTAAGTGATAGCGGTAGGGTAGTAATCTCATTCAAAACGATTAAATTCTGAGAAGCTATTTGATTGTAATCAACCTGATCACTTGGGTAACTTGAAAAATTAAATTCTTTTTCAGTAAAAATACTTTTAAGGAATTCATCATCTTCATCATTAATCGCCATAATATTAATTTTTTCTGGCTTATTAATATTGAAAAAATATTCATTGTCGAATTGTAATGAATTGTCATCTAATGCTAATTTTCCATTGAGTTGATCGGCTTTATTCAGTTTAAATTCCAACAGCTCTTTTTCCCCAATACTTGCTTTCCCGATAAGTTCACTTCCGTTGAATAAAGATAGGGAAGAGGTGATCTTTTCCGGATTTTTAGTACGAACAGCTAAAACTATTGTAGTAGCATCTTCATCTTTAATGAATACTGAATCAATACTTATATTATTAGATGATTCTGGTCTTAATTGAATTAAATTTAAAGTGTATTCTTTTTCTGATGCAATAGATAAGTATTCTTTTTTCTGCTGAAAATCAGAAATAACTATTAAATTTTTTCGACTATCCTGATTTTTGGAAAACAAGTCTTTTCCTTTTAGCAGGACACTTTTGTATTGTAACTGATTGGCACTATACTCTAATTCTAGTAATTTATTTTTAATGGCTCTAACCGTAGTGTTTTTGAATGTTCTGTTGTTGGTAAAAAGTGTTAAGGTTTCGTCATCAGGAAAATTCTGAATAATATCCTGGATAGCTCTCCTGAATAATTCTCCGCTTTTTCCTTTTGCCTGCATACTAAAAGAATTATCGACATAAATGACTGTTTCTCTGGTTGATTTCTTGACGTCGAAGTCTGCAAAATAAGGTTCAGTAAAGGCAATGATAATACAAGCTAACAGTAAGAGTCTGGTGCAAAGAATCAACCACTTTTTTAACTGCGAACTTTTACGCGTTTGAATAATGACCTCTTTTAAAAACTGGACATTGGTAAACGGAACTTTTTCAAACCTGCGCAATTGAAATAAATGCACTAAAATTGGAATAAGCAGTGCAAATAAGGCATATAATATGTAGGGATGATTAAATTGCAATTAGCTAAAAATTTCTACTGTAAATATCACGTATTTTTCTCACCTAAAAAAACATTTGTTTTAAGTTGCGGATTTCTTGCCATTCTTCTCCAGTTAACTAGTTGACATACATGAGTTAAGATCTTGGTCATATGAACATTAATCAAATACCAAAACGAATAAGGATCTGGTAAGGATTTAGTTTGTAATTCAATAGCCTGTAACTTTACATTGTCCATAATCAAGATTTTTTCTTTAGCTTACTTGAAAAGGTGTAATGTTTTAAACCTAATGTGTTCAAAGGTTTGAAGCGTGTTTTTTTTGTAAACATTTTCACCATTAAATGCTTTGTTGGTACTATAAGAAAGATCGAACATATGCTGCAACAATTCGAAAAAAAGCTACTTTCGCAGGTCTACAGCTCATTTCTTCTTCAGAAATTCCATCGAGAGCAGCTTGATAGCGACAACCAATCGTATAGATCATTCTTAATAATGTAT
>JABSPN010000071.1 GCA_013214425.1 Flavobacteriaceae bacterium
GATAATAAAATCTAATCCTTTGTCTTTTGCTGCGTTGATAATAGCGTTTTCTGCTCGATCCCAGTTTTCAGGACTACCAATATACTTATCAGGATTCTCCATGTCTCTTAACGATACCTGAGCTGTAAAATCTTCAAATCCAAGAGATCCTAATACATATAATGACAAATCAATAACATTCTTAAATTCCTGATCTAATTGATCAGGAGTACAGAAAATATGTGCGTCATCTTGAGTAAATCCACGAACTCGAGTTAAACCATGTAATTCTCCACTTTGCTCGTATCGATATACCGTTCCGAATTCGGCAAAACGCTTTGGTAAATCTTTATATGAATACGGCTTCGCATTGTAGATTTCACAATGGTGCGGACAGTTCATGGGTTTTAATAAAAATTCTTCATCTACCTTAGGCGTATGAATTGGCTGAAAGCTGTCTTCTCCATATTTAGCATAGTGTCCAGAAGTTACATACAATTCCTTTTGACCAATATGTGGTGTCATGACCATTTCATAACCAGCCTTCTGTTGAGCAACTTTAAGGAAATCTTCTAAACGAAAACGTAAAGCAGCTCCTTTTGGTAACCAAAGAGGTAATCCTTGTCCAACTTTTTGAGAAAAAGTAAATAGCTCTAATTCTCTACCAAGTTTTCTATGATCTCTCTTTTTGGCTTCTTCCAGCATTTCCAGATATTCCTTTAACTCTTTTTGTTTCGGAAAAGAAATCCCATAAATACGTGTTAACTGAGGCTTATTTTCATCTCCTCTCCAATAGGCACCCGCGATATTTAATAATTTGACAGCTTTTACAATTCCAGTATTTGGGATATGACCTCCACGACATAAATCGGTAAAGGAATCGTGATCACAGAAGGTAATAGTTCCGTCTTCTAATTCTTCTATACGTTCTACCTTATATTGATTTTCCTGACTTTTATAGAATTCCAAAGCTTCAGCCTTAGAGGCAGAACGCATTTTAAAATCGTGTTTTCCTCTGGCAATTTCCAACATTCTGTTTTCTATTTTTCCGAAGTCATTTTCAGAAATAGTATTGCCATTAGGATCAATATCATAATAGAATCCGTTAGGAATAGCAGGACCAAAAGTCAATTTGATTCCAGGATAAATTTCTTCTAGCGCTTGTGCCATAATATGAGAGCTTGAGTGCCAGAAAGCTTCTTTCCCCTCATCGTCCCTAAATGTATATAGAACTAAGCTACCATCGGTGGTCAATGGGGTAGTGGTTTCAACTTTTTCTGTATTAAAACTAGCAGAAATTACATTTCTTGCTAATCCTTCACTAATACTTTTTGCAACCTCCATAGGAGTCGTTCCATTTTCGAACTCCTTTACTGAACCATCGGGTAGTGTAATTTGAATCATTTTATATCGTCTAAGTTTTCGAATGGCAAATATAGTTGTATAATAATTTTTAAACAATACCGAATTGTAATGAATCTGTAATTGTTTTTTAATTAGAAATGATTATTTTGCATAACAATCTCTAATTTTTTTATGAAGGAAACTTTAATTAAGACACTAACCAAAATAAATATTGTTTTAGATTCGTTGTCAGATACTGAATATGCTGATAAATCTGTTGCTCCTTTTTACTCTAGTGTTGGTGGTCATGTTAGACATATTCTGGATTTTTATGATGCGATTTTACAAGGTTGTGAAAGTGACTGTATTAATTTAGTAGCTCGTCAACGTGATGAAATGACCGAAAAGTTTACTAATGTGGCAATAGACAGAGTAAATAAAATTAGAGTTGCACTGACGAATTTAGATGAAAATTACAATTTAACTATTCCTGTAATCGATAATCTTGGAGATGGGAATGTGAATGTACCGTATACTTTGGGAGGAATTTTATCACATGCAAATAGCCATGCGATTCATCATTATGCCATCATCAGTTATATACTAAATACTTTGGGAGTAGCTGTTAAAGACACAACTTTTGGGTATAACCCTTCGACTCCTAAAAATGTATCCGTAGAAAACTAAAAAAATGCTTTCATAATTGTTTTAAGCCCTTTAAACAACAAGAACATGGCGACACCCATAAGTAAAATTCCGCAACCTATTGTTAAATAGTTTCTGAATTGAAAACCTAAATGCAACACATAAGGTCCTAAGAACATAAAGGGTAAACATGCCATAGTTAACCTGAATCCCTTTGCTAATATTTCTTTTTTATTCATGCTGATAATTGTTTATGGCTTCCCTGACAGACCCGTGTTTTAATAATAGTTCATTGGCAAGTTTTTCATGAATAGATAAGGCATTCATAACCATTCTTGTTCCTCTATCGACTAATTTATTGTTTGATAATTGCATGTCAACCATTTTGTTACCTTTTACTTTTCCTAACTTGATCATAGTAGCAGTAGAGATCATATTTAAGATAAGTTTTTGAGCGGTTCCAGCTTTCATTCTCGAACTCCCCGTTACAAATTCTGGTCCTACAACTACTTCAATAGGATATTTGGATACCTGAGCTATAGGACTTCCTTCATTACAAGTAATACAGCCTGTTAAAATTCCATTTTGATTACATTTTTCTAATGCTCCAATAACATAGGGTGTTGTTCCTGAGGCAGCGATACCTAACACAACGTCTTTATCAGAAATATGGTGTTCTTGTAAATCTAACCAACCTTGCGTTGTAGAATCTTCAGCAAATTCAACGGCTTTTCGTATGGCTGAATCTCCGCCAGCAATAAGTCCAATAACCACATTATGATCAACACCAAAAGTTGGCGGACATTCAGAAGCATCAACAATACCGAGTCTTCCGCTGGTTCCAGCTCCCATATAGAATAATCTTCCACCTTTATTCATTTTTTCCGAAATTACTTCTACTAATGATCCTATCTTCGGAATAACCTTTCCTACCGCAACAGGTACAATATGATCCTCGTTATTTATATTGGTTAAAATATCTTCAATGCTCATTTGTTCTAAATGATTGTATCGAGAATCTTGTTCTGTTGTTTTTATAAAACTCATATAAACTGGGAATAACTAATACAAATGTCTAAAATTCTAATTTATTCGGAAGGTATTTTTGAAAATCTTGTAAGATATTTTATTAACGCTCGACCATTAGCTTGAATTAATTATGAAAAAATCAAGAGTTTTTACAACAGATATTCCTTTAATAATCCTTATATGAAAATCAAATCAAGTTTTATATTACTCTCTTTTTTGTTGAGCTTTTCAATACAAGCTCAATCACTCGACAAGTTTTTTAGTTCTACAGATGCGTTTTTTTCTGAATATGTTTCAGAAGGAAGAGTGAATTACAAAAAACTCAAGAGCAATACTTCAGAATTAGATGCATTACTTGAAATGACCAACACCATTTCTGTATCTACTTCAGAAGCAAAACAATTTCAAGCCTTTTGGATTAATATATACAATCTCAATGTGATAAAAGGTATAGTTTCTCATTATCCAACAAAATCTCCGCTTGATATTGCTGGTTTTTTCGATAAAACAAAATATAGTGTTGGAGGAAAGAAAATCACTCTGAACGATATTGAGCATAAACTACTTAGAGCAAACTTTAAAGATCCCCGTTTCCATTTCGTATTGGTTTGTGCAGGATTGGGATGTCCGCCTATTATTACTGAAGCTTATACCCCAGACAAGTTAGAAAATCAGTTATCTAGGCAAACCAAGCTTGCTATAAATGACAGCAATTTTATACGTGTAGATAAGAAAAAGAAAAAAGTAGAGATTTCAGAGATTTTTAAATGGTATACTGAAGACTTTACAACAAATGGAAAATCGTTGTTAGATTATATCAACCAATATAGAACGACTAAAATTTCAGATAAATTCAAGGTGTCTTATTATGTATACAACTGGAATCTTAACGAAATCAAATAATAATAAAAATAGCTTAACATGAAACTAAATTTAAATGTATTAATCGTATTTACATTTTTAATGACTTCTCCTTTTTACGCTCAGGAAGATGAAGAAACTACTGAAGAGCCTCAAGGTTCTGTTATTCAAACATTAACACCGTCAAAGTTAATCAACAAAGGACAGTTTGATATTAAATGGTTTAATAACCTATACACTCAAACCAAAGCCGCTGATGACAATAGTAATGTCACGAAGAATTTAGCAAGAGAAACGTTTTTCACATCAACAATTGAAGCCTATACAGGTGTTTCTAAAAATAAAAGAATAAACCTTGGATTGATCCTAGAAATAAGAAGTAATGTAATACGAGATAGAAATGCTTTAGATGTTTTTAAATTTGATGGTGCTGCGAATACAGCAAGAAGCGGAATTACTTCTGTGGCTCCATCGATTAAGTTTGTTCCTTTTAGTAAAGTGAATAACTTTTCAATTCAGAGTGCTATTGTGATCCCATTAATAGATAATGAATTTGAGAATGGGGTCTTTTTTGATCAAAAAGGATTTACCTGGCAAAACAGATTTTTCTATGACCATACTTTTTCGGGAGATAAACTTCAATTATTTGCTGAAATAAATTCTGAATATAATTTTGGAGAAGAACTAGAGTTTGGTGACAATGGTAACAGTACTCAAGGAAGTTTTGCTAATAATAGTTTAAGATTGACTCCGGGTATATTTTTAAGCTATTTTCCAAGTTCAAAATTCACTGTATTGGCCTTGGCTCAACATTCTCAATTAATCGATTTAGGAAATGACTTTGAGCAAAATTTTACCGCTTTAGGCGGTGGCGCTAAATATCAATTAACTGATGAATTGAATTTAGAGGCATTATATACTAACTTTGTAAGCGGTAAAAGTTCTGGTTTAGGTCAGACTTTTAATTTAGGACTACGAATAGTTATATAAAATAAAACATCATGAAAGTATTCAGAATAATTTTAATTGTCGTTTCATTATCATTCATGAACTGTACCGATAATAATGATTTAGGACCTCAAGTAGTTTTTCTGAATACTTTAGATGTTTATTTAGAAGACGCAACTTTTGAAACTGGAGCTGTCATCGCTTGTGCTGGCAATACCGGCGGAGGAAACTCGGTAAGAACTATTTTTTACCCTGCTCCAGGCATGACCAACTTTAGGTTATTCGCATCTGATGCTTCAAACGACCCAAATGATCATTCAGAATATGAAATAACAGAAGCGATAAACTTCGGTCTTTTTAATGGAGCGCTTAACGCTTTTGATAATATATTAAGTTCTGAAAAATGGTTTATTGTAACTGCCGAGTTGAATGATGAGATTAAGTTGTCTGACCCAATTAGGGTTAAACATATTACGAAGCCAACTACCCTAATTCAAGATTTAAATATTAATTTTTTCGACTCTTTAACACCAACATTTCAATGGTCTGACTCTGCTGATACAGAGGATGTGATATATTTTGAAGTTGTTTCTGATATAGATGATAACATGTTGTCGGGGACTTATACTCAAGACCCCACGTTCGTTTATTATGATACCAGTAATGTTGTATTGAACATCACACAAGGAACACCTACGCAATTAACAGCAGGAAACCAATATATTGTAAGTGTTATGGGAATTAGTGCAGATAATTGGATTAATGTCTTTATAACTGAAAGTTTTATCCCTTAATGTGTTTTTTTATAAAAAGAATAAGTTTAGTACTGTTCTTTGTTTTTTTTACTACTGACGTAGTTTCTCAAAATGACCTAACTGTCAACTCTTTATCATTTACAGGTCTCAAAAAAACCAAACCAGAATTGGTTGAAAAATTGATCAATATCGAGGAAGGGGGCAAATTAGATAGTCTTCAAATTCAAAATGATATTATTAGATTAAAGCGATTGCCAGCGTTTTCTAATGCAACCTATGAAGTGAATTATTCTGAATCTGGAAAAGCAGATGTTGTCTATGCGTTTGATGAAAACTTCACCATTATACCTGGGCTTAATATTTTTACAACGAACAATGGAGAATTTGCCTTTAGAGCTTCTCTTTTTGAATTTAATCTTTTAGGCGAAAATATGCTTTTTGGTGGTTATTACCTCAGAGATATATTCAATTCTTATGGAGTTTTTTGGGAGGCTCCTAATATATTCGGAAGGAAATTTGGACTAGGACTTAATCATGTTAATTCAGTGACGCAAGAGCCTGTATTCTTTTCAACAGGAACAATTAATTATCGTTATAGGAATAACTCATTTGAGGTAAGCCTACTATTTCAGCCAAATTTTAATAACAGGTTTGAATTAGGAGTTAGTTATGTTGATGAAGCCTACGATTTTGTTGATGGTGATTTATTAAATGTGATTCCAAAGACAGTTGAGGGAGATAAATTGCAATATCGCTTAGAATACGAGTTTAATAATGTTAATTTAGAATATCAGAATTTATCAGGAATTAAAAGCAATTTAAATTTTCGTATTGTTGGAGAAAGTAATGAGTTATTGAATAGTTTCCTGATAGCTAGAAATGATTTTACCTATTATAAAAGAATAGGAGAGAGGGGTAATTGGGCCAGTAGATTTCGTTTAGCAATTGCAACAAACGGTGATACACCATTTGCTCCTTTTGCTGTAGACAATAACTTGAATATTCGCGGAGTAGGAAATACCATAGACAGAGGAACTGCTGCTACGATATTAAATACAGAATACAGACACACTTTATTTGAGAAGAATTGGTTTGTGTTGCAAAGTAATACTTTTATTGACGCAGGTAGTTGGAGAAATCCTGGTGGAGATTTAAATGAATTATTCGACGGAAATAACTTGAGAGTGTATCCAGGATTGGGAGTAAGATTTATTCATAAGAGAATATTTAATGCGGTTTTTAGACTAGATTATGGTTATGGGATCACTGATAATGGTACAAATGGGATAGTTTTTGGAGTAGGACAATATTTTTAACATCATAACTAGCGAAGAAGGTTTTAAAAATGGGCATAGATTGAGTCGTTCAATTACATTTGAAATAATATAAAACAACACAATAGTTTGAAGCGTAAAAAGCCCATCTTTTTGACTTTTTTGATTGTAACAGTATTGGCTTTTGCTCAAGAAAAAACTGTAGCAAAACTTCATGTGCGCGGACTTAAAAAAACCAAAGTCAGTTATGTAGAAAAAATAATTGGTACCAAGGCAGGAGGGAAGCTAGATTCTTTAGCCTTAGAGGCCGACATTATACGCTTAAAAAGATTACCATTAGTATCGCATGCTTATTATCAGGTGTTTTATTCTCACGAAAATCAGTACAATGTCTTTTTTGATATTGAAGAGAATTTCACACTGATACCCAATGCTAATATTTGGACAGCTACAAATCAGCAGTTTGCCTATAAAGTTGGATTATACGATTTTAATTTTTTAGGGAGAGGTATAGCCTTTGGGGGATTTTACCAAAACAATGGTTATGATTCCTATAGTATTAATTTAAGAGCACCTTATTTCTTTACCAATAAATTAGGGTTAGCTGTTAATTATCAAAATTGGCGAAGTGAGGAGCCGCTTTATTTTCAGGGTGGCAGCGCTAACTATTTGTATAATAATAGATCATTTGAAGTTTTAGGTTTGTATGAGTTCAATTCTAACCATAAGTTACAGTTGGGAGCTAATTTCTTCACAGAGAAATACGAATATCTTTCGGGATTAACTTCAGATGACATACCAAGAAATCTAGATGTTGATAAACTGCTACTTAAGCTAGTTTATGATTATGATAGACTAGATTATTACTATCAGTATATTTCAGGTTTCAGAAGTCTTTTGTACCTACAAAATGTGAGTTCAAGTAACGAGTATCAAGATGATTTTTTAATTGGATGGAATGATTTCTATTACTACAGACGAATAGGAGAGAGAGGGAATTTGGCTAACCGTCTTCGTTTAGGCTTGTCTTCAAATAGTAACAGTCCTTTTGCTCCATTTTCCGTAGATAACAATTTAAATATACGAGGAGTTGGTAATGTAATTGATAGAGGAACGGGAGTGGTTGTATTGAATACAGAGTATCGACAAACTCTTTTTGAAAAAAACTGGTTTGCATTACAAGGGAATATCTTTGTAGACGCTGGGACTTGGCGCAATCCAGGTGGAGATTTTAATGATTTTTCCAGATCTCAAAATCTTAGGGTTTATCCAGGATTTGGCCTAAGATTTATTCATAAACAAATTTATAATGCTATATTTAGAATTGATTACGGATATGGAGTTACTAAAAATGCTTCAAACGGAATCGTTTTTGGTATAGGACAGTATTTTTAATGGTTATTTTTAGTAATAAATTATTCATCGTTAGTATTTTGAGTATGTTTTCATTCTTCGGAAGTCTTTTCGCACAAGAAACCAACAAAAAATTCAAGAAACCTGAGCGAGTTATTAAGCGTTTAATCAGGAAAAAACAAATTCCTGGATTGGCAATTACGGTAGTTAAAAATGGAGAAATTGAATGGTCTCAAGGTTATGGTTATGCAAATATCAAAAAGAAAATCGAGGTAAAGCCAGATGCAACTATTTTCAGAATAGGAAGTGTTTCAAAACCAATTTCAGCTGTAGGTCTGTATCATATGGTAAAGGATAGTTTGATTGATTTAGAAACATCTGTCCATAATTATTTACCCTATTTTCCTAAAAAGCAATACGATTTTTCAATTAAACAAGCTGGTACCCATCAATCTGGAATACGAAATTATAAAGGGAATGAATTTAAAAACAACAAACCTTTAAGTATACGTGAAGGTGTGGCACTATTCGAAAACGATTCTTTACTTTTTGAGCCAGGCACTCAACATGCCTACACCAGCTATAACTGGAATCTCATCTCTTTAGTAATGCAAGAGGTTTCAGGAGTTCCCTTTGAAGCTTTTATTCAGGAGAAAGTGTTAGACACGTTTAAGATGACCAATACGTTTGCTGACACTCAACAAGAGATAGAGAATAAAGCGATCTTTTACAGAAAGGCAGGGAAGAAAAGGTTTAAGCCTGTAGGAAAGGTTCATAATTTTTTTAAACTAGCAGGAGGAGGGTATCTTTCAACTTCTGAAGATGTAGCGAAGTTCGGACAAGCTTTGTTAGATGGTACTGACATAGATCAAGAACAATTCAAGCCTTTTATTACTTCTGAAAGTATTGGTGAACGACTTACGTATTATGGTATCGGATTTCAAGTTAGTTTTGATCATACTGGACGACCTTATTTTGGTCATGTTGGTAACGGACTGGGTGGATATGGGATTTTTTATGTTTATCCTGAAGATGAAGTTGTACTATCCATTTTAATGAATTGTTCTAACCCAGAACAAGATGAAAGTTTTAAAGAAATTATTGAGGGTATTTTTAATGCATTCTGATTTCAGTATCAAAATCATTTAAAACTATTTAATATACCAATTAAATAGGGTAAAAAAGTTAAAAATTCCTTAATGAAAAAATGATAACTTTTTATTATATTGCACGTCACAACGTAAAATAACTAAACTTTAAAAGCCCTAATCATGACAAAAAATGTCGCTCTAATGCTCGTTGTATTTGTGTTTACATTTTCTTGTAAAAACAACCAAGAAGGAGAGGAAATTATTGATAATGAAGTAGCTGAAGTATCTTCTGAAGCTCAGTTAGAGGAGGAAATGCCTGTAGAGGTTATTCAAAAAATCAAAAAAATTACCAAAAAAGACTTTTCGGCTGATTATAAGTTTGGTGAATATATCAAGAAAGATTTATTGTCTACTGTTGTCGAAACTTTTACTCAGGAATCATTAATCGAGCAAGTTTCTATTGTAATTGATGAGCAAGAAGTAAATGTATACGATTACATTCCTAAGTTAGCGAATGAGCATAAAGTAGAGTTATACGATAAAGAAAATAAATTAATTGAAGTAGAAATTCATAAGGATAACGTGTTGTATTCTTATGAAGTTGGAAACCCAACAGAGCCTACTTTGGTAAGAAAATATGATGAGAAAGGTAATCACTTAGTTGAGGTGTCTATGAATAATGATGATATGTTTGTGACACAGTACGATATTAAAGAGTATGATGAGAATGGATATGCTAAAGTTAGTAATGCATTATGGCTCCAATACAAAAAGCCTAATTACTTTGATTACGACTCTTTTGATTTTTCTGTATTAGAGGTAGTTGCTAAAAACTATCAGGTTGTAGAATTTGACTATGAACTATATAACTAAAATATAATACCCCTTTTCCAAAACACACATTAAATAACCATGAAAAAACTATTATTAACTTTAGGAGTAGCCGGAGCTTTACTCTCTTGTAAAGAAGAAGTAAAACAAGAAACACCTGAAGTACCCCAGGAACAAACTGCTGTAGAAACTTCTGCAACTGAAGAGAAAAAAGATTACAAAGTTAAATCTGTTACTCGCAAAGATTATTTTGCCGAAAATAATTTTGGCGATTATGTTCAAGGTAAGCAAATCAATAGAGTTGTACAACGCTTCAATGAAGAGAGTATTCCTTATGAGATCGAAATTGAGATTATTGATCCAACCAGAGCAAAATCGGCAGGAGATACATTAGCTAAAAACGAAGATAAAGGAAACGTTTTTACTTATACACCAAAGAAAAAC
>JABSPN010000072.1 GCA_013214425.1 Flavobacteriaceae bacterium
GAGGAGGAGCTCATGCCTATGCTCATTTATGGGATAATGGAAAAAGCGCTACAGATGAGTTAAATCATGTATTAGCTGTAAGAAAAATAGCTATTGCTAATTTTTCAAAAGATAATATTCGTAGTTATGAGCCTTATTCAGTGTTAGAAGATGTGTTTGTGCCTTTATATTTCTTCCATCGATATCAGACAGAAGGAGCTGTAAAATTGATTGGCGGATTAGATTATAATTATGCAGTTAAAGGAGATGGACAACTCATAACACAAGTAATTACTCCTGAAAAACAACATGAAGCTTTAGCATCAGTATTAAAGACGTTAAGTCCAGAAGTATTAATGATTCCAGAAGACAAGCTGAGTTTATTCCCGCCAAGAGCTAGTGGGTATTGGAGAACAAGAGAATCATTTAAAAGTAGAATGGGAGTAGCATTTGATGCCTTAAGTGCAAGTGCAACAGCTAGTGACATGACTTTATCTTTATTATTACATCCTGAAAGAGTTTCAAGATTGATTCAGCAACAAGCAATCAATAATAAGCAATTGGGATTAGAAGTTATGCTAGATAAATTGTTTAACGCAACTGTACTGAAATCTCAAAAAGGAGATTATGCTTCAGAAGTTCAAAATACAGTAAACTATACTGTATTAAAACATGTAATGAGTCTGGGAAGTAATACAGATGCTTTACCACAGGTTAGAGCAATAGTTCAGTATAAATTAAAACAACTGAAATCAAAATTAGGACAAAAGAAAACAAAAGGTATAGAAGTAATTTATGTTCAGGATTATATTGAACAAATTGCGAACTATACCAAAAATCCAAATAAATTTGAAGTCATTCCATCACCTAAAATTCCTGATGGATCACCAATAGGAATGACTTGTTTTGAAACACATGAATAAAATACCCCATATGGAAATAGATTTAACTAGTGATACAGTTACACGACCTACTTCTGGCATGTTAGAGGCCATGATGAATGCTCAGGTAGGTGATGACGTTTTTAAAAAAGACCCAACAGTCAATATGCTTGAAGCGAGATTAGCTGAAATGTTTAATAAAGAAAAAGCCTTGTTTTTTCCTACAGGAACCATGGCAAATCAAACGGCCTTAAAATTACATACCAATCCAGGTGATCAGGTAATTTGTGATCAAACTGCTCATATTTATAATTATGAAGGAGGAGGAGCTTCTTTTAATAGTGGGATCTCTTGTAAGCTTTTAGATGGAGAAAGAGGTATGTATTCTGCTAAACAGGTAGAAGTCGCTATTAATCCACCAGATTTTTATCATAGTCCTCTAACCAAATTAGTAAGTATAGAGAATACCTCGAATAGAGGAGGTGGATCTTGCTGGGATTTCAATGAGATTCTTCAAATAAGAGAAGTCTGTACCCAACATAATCTCGGTTATCATTTGGACGGAGCAAGATTATTTAATGCTCTGGCAGCCAAGGGAGAATCGACAGAACAATACGGCAAAGTATTTGATACCATTTCAGTCTGCTTGTCAAAAGGCTTGGGCTGTCCGATAGGATCTGTTTTAATAGGTGATTCGCAATATATGGATAGCGCTATTCGAATTCGTAAAATATTCGGAGGAGGAATGCGTCAAGTCGGATATTTAGCAGCAGCTGGATTATATGCGCTAGATAATCATGTGACCAGATTACAAGAAGATCACGATAAAGCCAAAGAGTTAGAGGCAGTATTGCAAACCATTCCGTTTGTAAGTAATATACTTCCGGTAGAAACTAACATTGTCATTTTTGATATCGTTGATGAAAATTTAAAAGCTAAACTGATTCAAGAGTTAGAAAAGGCAAATATTTTCATTAGTACAATGGGAGCGAGTCTTAGAATCGTAACTCATTTAGACTATCCAAATACCAGTCATAAAGAGTTTATTAGAGTTTTAAAAGAAATTTGAGCTAAAAAAGACAATAACTGAACATTTATATTACAGTCTTATTTATTGTATATTATCACTTTAAACAAAAAATAAGCCTATGGATAGAAAAATATTTATCAAAAAGTGTGTCGGTGGAGTTCTCTGCGGGAACTCTAATTACATCATTTAATTGCTCTTCAGACGATGATTCTGGAGGAGGAAACAATAATCAAACTACTGATTGTGGGACCAATGGAGTTTTTGGTTCTATTTCATCTAATCTAATCACTGACATACATTGACAGTGCCAACAGCAGATATAGCGGCAGCTCAGGATATGAACTATAATATCCAAGGAAATTCGGGGCATATTCATAATGTAACAGTAAATTGTGCTTAATAGAATCGGGGCTTTTAGTACAGAAGATCAAAAGAGTTACGAGAGTAACTCTTTTGATTTGAATAAATCCATACCAGGGATGTCTGGAATTCCATCTTTCGCTACAGCAGCTACTTCTGTTTCATAAACATGTTGAGCTCTGCTCAGAGCCTTATTAAGAGTCAAAATTAGATAATCTTCTAATTGCTCCTTATCATTTAATAATTCGTCTGCAATGGCAATACTTTTTAACTGACTGTTAGCTGTAACAGTTAGTTGAATTAGCTTATCGCTTGATTCTTCGTCGATTAAGACGGTTTCCATTCTTTTTTTAGTAGCCTCTACTTTCTCCTGGGTTTCCTTAAGTTTACCCATCATACCCATTAAATCTCCAAACATGTTTATAGTTATTTAAATGATTAGAAAAAAAAAGTTAATTTTAGGGATTAAAAATATAATAATTATGTTGAAAAAGCTTTTAATTTTTATACTTACAACTATTTTTGTCGTTTCATGTACTAAAGACAAAAAGAAAAAAGCTAATACTAATATGACGCCACCTATTGCCGAAAAGAAAGAGGAAGCTCTTGAAAAACACGGAGACATTAGAATAGATAACTATTACTGGTTAAGTGAAAAAGACGATGAAGAGGTATTAGACTATTTAGAAAGAGAAAATGATTACAACGACAAGGTTACGGCTCACACAAAAGACTTTCAAAAGACTCTATTTGAAGAAATGAAATCCAGGATAAAAGAAGATGATGAGTCAGTTCCTTATAAATCAAATGGTTATTGGTATATTACTCGTTATGAGAAAGGAAAAGATTATCCTGTTTATTCCAGAAAAAAGGATTCATTAACTGCTCCAGAAGAAATTTTATTTGATTGTAATAAAATGGCAGAAGGACATGCCTATTTTCAGCTAAGAGGGGTTAATATCAGTCCAGACAATCGTTATGCTGCTTTTGGAGTTGATACAGTAAGTAGAAGAAAGTATACGCTTCAGGTTAAAGATTTACAAACAGGAGAACTATTACCATTTAAGATCGATAATACTACTGGAGGTTCAACTTGGGCTAACGATAATATGACCTTGTTTTACACAAGGAAAGACGATGTTACCCTAAGATCTGACAAAGTATTCAAACACTTCATAGGCGAAGATCCTTCACAGGACAAATTAGTATTTCATGAGAAAGACGATACGTTTAGCACATTTGTCTATAAAACTAAGTCTAAGAAGTATTTAGTCATAGGCTGTAGTAGTACTTTAACGACAGAGTATAGAATTTTAAATGCAGATACTCCTGAAGACGACTTCATAATATTCCAGCCAAGAGAGCGCGGTTTAGAGTATAGTATTGCTCACTTCGGAACTAAATTTTATGTCTTGACCAATAAAGACAAGGCAACCAATTTTAAATTGATGGAAACCCCGGAAGGGAAAACAGAAAAAGAGAATTGGACAGACCTTATTGCTCACCGTGATAATGTTTTGTTGGAAGACATTGAAATTTTCAAAAACTATTTGGTAGTTGGAGAACGCGATAATGGCCTAAATAAAATTAGAATCATTCCTTGGAAAGATACAGATACAGAATACTATTTACCTTTCGATAATGAAACCTATACAGCCTATGTTAGTACCAATGTAGATTTCGACACAGATGTCTTACGATATGCTTATAATTCCTTGACTAATCCAGCTTCTACAATTGATTTCAATATGAAAACAAGAGTAAAAGAAGTCAAGAAAGAGCAAGAAGTGTTAGGAGGTAAGTTTGATAAGAACAACTATGCTTCAGAACGTGTATGGGCAACTGCAGTAGATGGAACAAAAATTCCTATATCACTTGTATACAGAAAAGGAATGAAGAAAGATGGTAAGAACCCCTTAATACAATATGGATATGGATCCTATGGTTCAACAATAGATCCTTACTTCTCAACAGTTCGATTAAGTTTATTAGATCGTGGATTTATTTATGCGATAGCTCATATTAGAGGAAGCGAATATCTGGGAAGACAATGGTATCAAAATGGGAAACTCCTGAAAAAGAAGAATACTTTTACTGATTTTATAGATGTTTCTAAGTTTCTAATCGCAGAAGGATATACGTCTAAAGATCATTTGTATGCTATGGGAGGAAGTGCAGGAGGTCTGTTAATGGGTGCTGTAGTGAATATGGCTCCTGAACATTATAATGGAGTGATTGCAGCTGTACCTTTCGTAGACGTTGTCACGACAATGTTAGATGAAAGTATCCCACTAACAACTGGAGAATATGATGAGTGGGGTAATCCTAACGATAAAACGTATTATGATTACATGAAGTCTTATTCGCCATACGATAATGTAATAGCACAAGATTATCCGAATATTTTGATCACTACTGGTTATCATGACTCTCAAGTCCAATATTTTGAGCCGGCTAAATGGGTAGCGAAGTTAAGAGAAATGAAAACAGATGACAATATCTTATTATTCCATTGTAATATGGATGCTGGTCATGGCGGAGCTTCTGGTCGATTTGAAGCCTTAAAAGAAGTAGCCGAAGAATATGCATTCATGCTGGATTTAGAAGGTATAACCGAATAATTCAATTATTTATATTAAATTTGCCCAGTTTTTGTTGTGAATTTAGACAATACTTTTTGCAATTAAAGCATATATAATTTTATATGAAACAAGACATACAAGCCTATAATAATGTTTTAGAATTAATAGGGAACACACCCTTAGTGAAACTTCAAAACATTACCAAAGGATTAAAAGGTAATTACTATGCCAAAGTAGAAGCCTTTAATCCAGGTCACTCTTCAAAAGACAGAATAGCTCTTTATATATTAGAACAAGCCGAGAAAAAAGGTTTGTTAAAACCAGGAGATACCATTATTGAAACGACTTCCGGAAATACTGGATTTAGTATTGCGATGATTAGTATCATTAAAGGCTATGAGTGTATTTTGGCAGTAAGTTCAAAGTCTTCGCCAGATAAGATTGACATGCTCAGAGCTATGGGGGCAAAAGTATATGTTTGTCCAGCTCATGTTAGTGCCGATGATCCAAGATCATATTATCAGGTAGCGAAAAGATTGCACGAGGAAATCAAAGGCTCTGTATACATTAACCAATATTTTAATGTGCTGAATATGGAAGCACATTACCATACTACTGGAAAAGAAATTTGGGAGCAAACAAACGGTAATATTACACATCTTGTTGCTTGTAGTGGTACAGGAGGAACTATTTCAGGAACAGCCAAATATCTAAAAGAGCAAAATCCCGATGTTAAAATATTAGCAGTAGGTGCTTTTGGATCTGTATTAAAGAAATATCACGAAACAGGAGAATTTGATGTGATCGATACCTTTACAAAAGTAACAGACGAAGCTAGTGCACATATGGCGAGACAAATTTCTAAGGTAGAAGGCTTGTTTGTTGGTTATACAAGTGGTGCGGCAATGCAGGCTATAAAGCAGTATGAAGAAGAAGGAATGTTCGATGAAAATAGTAATGTAGTCGTGATTTTCCCAGATCACGGTTCACGTTATATGAGTAAAATATATAACAATGAATGGATGAATAACCAAGGATTCTTTGATAGTGAACACGAAGAAGAACCGAAAAAAGTTGAATACATCAAATAATATATACAGACAAAACATAGCAAAACCTTCAAATTGAAGGTTTTGCTATGTTTTGTCCAAGGCTTGGATTACAATTAATATCAAAAATAGAATACTGCCTTGCATGATATCTCAAGAAAACCTATCTTTAACAAACAATTTAAGCACAACAACTTATAATTAACCATATAGTTAAAAAATAAGTGTTTATATTAGGGAAAACAGCAAAAGCATTAACAATTGTTAATGCTTTTTTTATACTTATTCAAAATAATTATGATTAGTATGTTAAAATATTTATTTTTGTCGGCTAAGTAAAATGATTATATTGATGAGAGATTTATTTGACAAGATTTACACAGACAAAGGACCATTGGGAAAATGGGCAGATCAGGCTGAAGGATACTTTGTCTTTCCTAAATTAGAAGGAGAAATTTCAAACCGTATGAGATTCCAGGGAAGAGAAGTAATTACCTGGAGTGTGAATGATTATTTAGGGCTTGCCAATCATCCAGAAGTAAGAAAAGTAGATGCTGAAGCGGCATCGCAATATGGTTCAGCATACCCAATGGGTGCCAGAATGATGTCTGGTCATACTGAACTACATGAACAACTACAGGATGAATTAGCAGAGTTTGTTGAAAAAGAAGCGGCTTATCTGGTTAACTTCGGTTATCAGGGTATGGTATCTGCTATCGATTCATTAGTAACAAAAGAAGATGTGATTGTTTATGACGTCGATACGCATGCTTGTATCATTGACGGTGTAAGATTGCATATGGGGAAACGTTTTACCTATAAGCATAATGACATTGAAAGTATAGAGAAGAACCTTGAAAGAGCAACAAAGTTAGCTGAGAAGACAGGAGGAGGGATCTTATTGATCTCTGAAGGTGTTTTTGGAATGAGAGGTGAACAAGGTCGTTTAAAAGAAATCGTTGCATTAAAAGAGAAGTTTAACTTCAGATTATTAGTTGATGACGCGCATGGATTCGGAACTTTAGGTAAAAGAGGAGCCGGAACAGGTGAGGAGCAAGGTGTTCAAGACGAAATCGATGTGTACTTTGCTACTTTTGCTAAGTCTATGGCAAGTACAGGTGCTTTCTTTGCAGCAGATAAAGAAATCATTGAGTATATGAAGTACAACATGAGATCTCAAATGTTTGCCAAGTCACTTCAAATGCAATTAGTTGTAGGAGCTCTTAAGCGCTTAGATATGCTTAGAACAATGCCAGAGCTTAAAGAAAGACTTTGGAAGAATGTAAGAGCCTTACAAGGAGGTTTAAGAGAAAGAGGCTTTAATTTAGGAACAACACAAACATGTATCACACCAGTTTACTTAAAGGGAAGTATTCCTGAAGCAATGGCTTTAGTAAAAGACCTCAGAGAAAATCACGGTGTATTCTGTTCTATAGTAGTATACCCAGTAATTCCAAAAGGATTAATTTTATTAAGATTAATTCCTACGGCATCTCATACTGCTGAGGATATACAAGATACATTAAACGCATTCTCGGCTATTAGAGAGCGTTTAGAAAATGGAACGTACAAGCGTTTATCTGCTGCCGTTGCAGAAATGATGGGAGAATAAGTTAGAATTCTTTATATAACTTGAAAAGCGCGAGTTTGAAACTCGCGCTTTTTTTGTTTATGATTGTTTTTCAGAGTTTCATTATAGATTGATCTGATGAACAGTTCCATCAACTAAGGTGATAGTAGCCAGATTATCACAAGCCCCATCACCGAAATCTAAAGTGCCAGTCCAATCGTTTCTTTGTAAGTCAACGGTGCCACTTACTAAGAAATTACAAGCCAGTTCTCTTCTAAGGGGATTTGTTATGTCTCCTGAAGCTGAAGCTCCACTTGGGAAAATGGTATTCCTGTTTCCAGTAATTAAGAAAATATTATCACCCCAATTCCCAGATCCGTATCCTTCAATCCATTCACGAACTTTTTGTCCATTTCTGCTAGCAAAGGCTCCATTAGGCCAGGTAACTAAAATATCTACTGTAAAAGTAGATTGAGGATTGTCATTAGCGTTACTACGCTCTCTAAAAACAGATTTGCTACCTTCAATACTCACACCATCAATAAAGAAATTTTGCAAACTTGCCAAGATTTCTTTGGTTTGAGTGTTGGTGTCATGTAAGTAACTCATAAAAATGATTCCGCTCAATACATGACCGTTTGGTAAGGTACATCCATCACCAAAATCAATCGTTTTTTCCACGTGTCCGTTCATCACTACAGTTGTCATGGTAACACAATCTGGTAAATAAGATAAGCTGTCTGGCGTTCTTGATATGTCATTTGATTCATTAAGTTCATCAACGGTATAAGCATCTTCGATAATCATACCAATATCTTCACTCATAAGGTCAATAGCTGCGCTTTGTTCAGAAGCAGTAAGGTTGTCGATGTCTTGTAAAATGGTTGTGTCTGTTGCGTTGTCTTTGCTACAACTAGCCATTAATAATACTCCCATTATTAATAACGCAAATTTTAATGTGCTTTTTGAATGCATAGTTAAAGTTTTTACCACACTTTGTGGTGAGCAAATGCTCGATTAAAAAAATGTTTGAATAGCATGTTATGCTAACATGTCCAGATTGTGGTTGATTTGACTATGATCAAAACAAGAACGATTGAGTAGTATCTAGAATGTTCAAGACCTCTTGTTGTGATGTTGTTCTTTTGACTGTCGAAAAGTAAAAAGGTTTAATTACTCCTGAAAATTAAACTTTGCTTAGAAAAGATCGGTTGTCTAAAAAGTTTTGGAGAATCTCCAGAGCTGCATTCAGATATTTGGTATCAACAAATAACTCTATCGGACTAGTATCACCAAAACCAGCCAATAAGCCAGAGTTAAAACGATTTTTTATGATAGAAGTGATATTAGCCTCCAATAGCATGTATTGCAAAGCCTGAACCTCTATTAAAGAACCGTGAAAAAGGCGTACCTCATTTGATTTGAATAACTCCATATACTAATTAAGACGTGGTTTCTTTCTGAAAGTTACAAAATAGATTATGGATATAAAAAAATAGCTCGAGCATCTTGTCCGAGCTATCTAAAACTATAAGTAAGTATATATTATCTTAATTCAGCTCCTAACTCTTTTTCAAAAGAAGTTTGAAGTTTCTTCATGATTTTATCGATCTGCTTATCAGTAAGTGTTTTGTTCTCATCTAAAAGGGTAAAGCTAACTGCATAACTCTTTTTACCTTTGGGTAGGTTCTTTCCTTCATAGACATCAAACAAACTCACCTCTTTTAATAAGTTACGTTCGTTTTTCTTGGCTAAAGTATACACTTCATCAAAAGTAACAGAATCGTTCAGTAATAAAGCAAAATCACGCTTTACAGAAGGATATTTAGGAATAACATTGAACTTAATCTTATTGTATTTCGCTACTTCAATCACATTATCCCAATTAAAGTCAGCAAATAACACTTCCTGATCTATACCAAAGGATTTCAATACAGATCGCTTCAATATACCAAATTCAACTAGAGTTTGTTTTCCTAAACTTAAAGCTAGGCCTTCTGAAAAAACATCAGATTTAACAGGACTAGATTTTAATTTTCCTTCAGATAATCCTAAACGCGACAATAAGCTTTGTACAACTCCTTTAAAATAAAAAAAATCACTGGGCTTATTATGAATGTTTGTCCAGGTGTCTTGAGTTTTGTTCCCAGAAGCAAATAGTGTTAAATGTTTGTTTTCTGTATATCCTGAATCGTAGTTATGGTAGGTCTTACCAAATTCAAATAACTTTAAACGATCTCTTTTTCTGTTAATATTGTGCGCAATAGTTTCTAATCCTGAAAACAATAATGATTGTCGCATCACGGCTAGATCATTACTTAATGGATTTAGCATTTCAACATTGTGCTCAGCATTTAGTTGGTCAGATAATTCAACATATTTTGCTGTAGTCAATGAATTGGCTAACATTTCATAATATCCTTGAGCGATTAACTGATTGGATACCACATTTTGAAGCTTGTGATCTTCGAACTTAGTCGAATTACTCATTGTAGCGTTTAACTTATTGGAGAACTCGATATTGTTGTATCCGTAAACTCTAAGAATTTCTTCAATAACGTCGGCTTCTCTTTGCACGTCTGTTCTGTAAGCAGGGATGGTTAAACCTAAACCAGCTTCAGTAACATTGTTGATTTTGATTTCAAGAGAAGTCAAAATGCTTTTAATAGTTTCATGTTCTATCTCCTGACCAATTAGCTTGATGGCATTGTTAAAGGATAAGAACACCTGGAAATCCTCTATTTTATTTGGATACTGATCAATCAACTCCGAAGTAATTTCACCACCAGCGTACTCTTTAATTAATAAAGCTGCACGTTTTAAGGCATATTCACTAATATTCGGATCAATACCTCTTTCGAATCTAAAAGAAGCATCAGTGTTTAATCCATGTCTTTTAGCCGATTTACGTATCGATACTGGATTGAAATAGGCACTTTCTAAGAAAATAGCTGTTGTGTTTTCAGTAACACCAGAATCAATACCACCAAAAACACCGGCAATACACATAGGAGTTTCAGCATTACAAATCATTAAATCATCTTCATGTAATTCTCTTTCTACTTCATCTAGTGTAATAA
>JABSPN010000073.1 GCA_013214425.1 Flavobacteriaceae bacterium
CTACGATTGCTTTCGGTTATGAAATGAACACCTTAAATACCCCAAACGACATTATTCAGCAGCATTTAGAAAAAATATTTCCTATGATTAGTGCCCGAATGTCGGCTCCAATCCCATTATGGCGCTATATCAAATTTGAAAAAGATAAAGAGCTGGAAAAATCATTGAAAGTCATTCGAAAAACCATTCTTGATTTTATCGATAAAGCCAAACAGAGACTACAAAATCCGAAGTTAAAAGAAAATCCGTCTAACTTTCTGGAAGCTTTACTAGTTGAACAAGAAACTAAAGGAAACTTTACAGATAAAGAAATCTACGGCAACGTGTTAACCATGCTACTGGCGGGAGAAGACACGACTTCAAATTCAATTTCCTGGGCCATTTATTTTTTAGCACAACAACCAGAAATAGTTCAAAAAATAAGAGTAGAAGTCCAGAGTGTATCACATGATGGTTCCTTTCCTGATAATTATGATCTTATAAAGAAACTACACTATACCGAAGCGGTGGTTTTGGAAACACTTAGAATTAAACCTGTTGCACCAGATCAGTATTTTGAAGCAATAGAAGATACCGTAATTCAAGATATTCAATTCAGAAAAGGTGAAGTTGTGATTTTAGAGAACAAAGTCGCTCAAACGAGTGAAAATAATTTTTTCTCTCCTGATACTTTTATTCCTGAAAGATGGTTGAAAAGCGCTTGTCCTTTCAGCGGCAATCACAAGCCAAAAGTTATTCATTCCTTTGGAGCTGGACCAAGATTTTGTCCTGGAAAAAATTTAGCCATGCAAGAAATGATTATGGCACTGGGTATGATTTGCTTGAATTTTGATATCCATTTAGAGGTACAACCTGAAGATGTTAAGGAAGTATTTGCCTTTACCATGTATCCTGATAACCTAAAAATATCCTTAAAAAAAGTTAAGTAATATTAAATTTCATTTTTTTTACGCAACCTTTTAGCAATTTACAGTCTTAAAGAAAAAGCTAAAATATTGTATTATGAAAAAACCACTTTTATTACTAACCCTTTTCCTTACCGTATTAAGTTTTATCGGTTGTCAAAAAGATATTGATGATTCAGGAATCATTGTTCAGGATGTTCAATATGAGCTTATTGCTAAAGATTCAGAATTATATCAATTACTTTACGATCAAATTGTAACAGAAGAGTTTGTTTGTGTCACATTCGATTTTCCATTTAACATTCACATCTTTGATAGTAATGAAGTAGAAATTGCTAATGCCTATATAGAAACACCTGCACACCTTCTTACTATCATCGCCAATTTAAACGATGATCAGTATATGGCCTTTGAATATAGTCTATCCTATACCAACACTTCAGGAGAAACTGCAAATGCATCAACTAATGCCAATCTTTTAGAGCCTTTACAAATTTGCAAATTAGACGCCAATAATATTCCTAGAAATTCAGATCTTTTTAATGACTTATTAGATGAAGTTTCTGAAGATCCTGATTTTGAGTGTATCGAATTTATTTATCCTTTTCAGATGTTTGTCTTTGATGAAAACGATGTGGAAATCAATCAGGTCACCATTAACGGAAGAGATACGTTTAAAAACGAATTGACACTAGTTCAAACTAACCAATCTATCAGCTTAAGTTTCCCTATTTCAGGAGTAAATTCAGATGGAGAAACATTTACAATTAATAATATAGGGGAATTAATTGGTGCCTTGCGATTATGTGAACAGGACGATATTATTGCCGATTGTAACGGTTCTTTTGAACAAGAAGATTGTACCTTTATTGTTGAACACTTTAATGCCAATGTTGATGAAGATTTTTATCAAAACGCCGTGATTAAAGATTTAGGAGAAGGTATTGTTGAATTGTATCATGAAGGTGAAGTAATTCGCGGTTCAAGAACGGCTTATTTTATTAATGACGTACTACACAACAATTTCAACTTCAATGATGGAGATCCTTCTAACGATAATGACCCAGACACACTAGAAAATTTTTGGAACCATGATTGGGTAGTCAATCATTACTCGGACACATTAATTACACTAACTAATAGTGGTAACATTACCATTAATTTGAATAGCTCTTGCTTTATTTGTGACAGCTTAAGTTTTGAAGTTTGTGGATTAGATGGGAATCCGGATATCGCTGATATTATCTTAGGAGAGTTCCGCTATTGCATCTTTGAACAAAATGGTATTTTCAATCTAAATCAAATAGAAGATTACCGCATCAGTTTCCATACAAACGATGCAGATGCTCAAAGCAATGAAAACGCTATCATTACCAATATTTATAATAACCTGGTTAATCCAGAACTTATCTATGTAAGATTAGAAAATCTTAATAATGGTAGCTTTACAGTTTTCACTATTGAGTTCAGTATTAATAATGCTTGCTAGGCATAATTAATTGACTATTTCATTAATTAAAAAACCCGACTTAGATAAGTCGGGTTTTTTAATTTATATCTCTAATTTAATTAGCTATGTAATGCTCTATCGCCAGTGGCAGCCAATGCCGCTTCTTTAATGGCTTCTGTAAATGTTGGATGTGCATGAGACATTCTTGAAACATCTTCAGCAGAAGCTCTAAACTCCATTGCTGTTACTGCTTCGGCAATCATATCTGCAGCTCTTGCTCCAACCATATGAACTCCTAAAATTTCATCAGTATTAGCATCAGCTAATACTTTTACAAATCCATCTAAATCCATTGAAGCTCTACTTCTACCCAAAGCTCTCATTGGAAAACTTCCTGCTTTGTAGTTGACACCAGCCTCTTTTAACTGTTCTTCAGTTTTTCCTACTGAAGCAACTTCTGGCCAGGTATAGATAACACCTGGAATTAAGTTATAATTAATATGAGGTTTCTGACCTGCTATGGTTTCAGCAACAAATACGCCTTCTTCTTCAGCTTTATGAGCTAACATCGCTCCTTTTACTACATCTCCAATTGCATAAATATTAGAGAGATTGGTTTGTAAGTGATTGTTGGTTTCAACCTGTCCTCTTTCATTTACCTTCACTCCAGCATTTTCTAGACCTAAACCATCAGTATAAGGCCTTCTCCCTACAGAAACTAAACAGTAATCTCCTTTGAACTCAACAGCTTCCCCCTTTTTGTTTTCGGCAGTTACTATTACTTCATTTCCTTTGGTCTCAACGTTAGTAACTTTATGAGAGGTATGAAACTTCATTTTCTGCTTTTTCAATACCTTCTGAAGTTCTTTAGAAACGGCCTTATCCATTCCAGCACAAATTCTGTCCATGTATTCAACTACAGAAACTTCGGCTCCTAATCTTTTGTATACCTGCCCTAACTCTAATCCAATGACTCCTCCTCCAATAATGATCAAGTGTTTTGGTATTTCTTTAAGCTTTAAGGCTTCAGTAGAAGTGATAACACGTTCTTTGTCTAATTTAATAAAAGGAAAGCTCGCTGGTTTTGAACCAGTAGCAATGATTGTATTTTTAGCTTCTATTTCTTCAGAAGAATCGTCACCAGTAATCATAATATGGGTAGCATCTTTAAAAGAACCTAATCCGTGATATACATCGATTTTGTTTTTATCCATTAAAAACTTCACCCCAGCGCATGTTTGATCCACAACTGCTTGTTTTCTCTCTATCATCTTAGCTAGATTTGCCTTGATATCTCCTGAAATCTCAATTCCATGCTCTTCAAAGTGCTTCACTGCATCCTCATAATGATGAGAAGAGTCTAATAAAGCTTTAGACGGGATACATCCTACATTAAGGCAAGTACCACCTAAAGTATTATACTTTTCTATGATTGCAGTTTTCATTCCTAGCTGTGCACAACGAATTGCCGCTACATATCCACCAGGTCCAGATCCGATCACTGCTACGTCATATGTATTCATAAAGGTATTTTTTAGTTTTTTGAATCAGGCAAAAGTAACGAAGTTTTATGAGACAGAAAACTATGTCTTTTAAGATTTTATAACAAGCCCTTATTTATTTGTTTCGTCTGTAGATTTGAATCATTCTTTCATAAAATCAAACCAGCGAAAACAACTTATGTGAACAAGTTTTCTTAATTTCGCTTTATACGAGTAAATAAACACTGAAACTTGGCATGTTATGACTAGAAAAGAACAATTGGACACTAATGGATGGATTCATATCAAAAATGTTTTTACTAAAGAAGAAGTAGCAACAATACGAGAAAATGCAATTAATACAACTTCTCACAAAGGAGATGTCTTGTCCAATCCAAAGTTAAAGTCGGTTTTAATTAACGATAAAGTCATGACAATTCTCAAAGAAGCTTTAGGTACTGATTCTCTTATTTATTTTGGTGATAGCACAGCGCTAGTTGGAAACAACGACAGTGGCTTCCATAAAGATTCTCGAGATCGTAAAAAACCTGAATCAAATGAATGGCATGATACCCATTATTCTCTAGTGAGAATTGGAGTCTATACTCAAGATCATTCCAATCATTCTGGAGGATTAGTTATTCGCGATAAATCTCATTTGAATCAGTCGACTAAGATTGGAGAAATTATCAACGTAAAAAGTGAAGTGGGTGATTTATTAGTATGGAAACTCACAACTTCTCACTCCGGAAATGCAAGAGTACCTAAATGGAATCCGAAGAAAGCTTATGATCCTAAGTTCTCAAAAAAAATACCTGGTTTTTTAATCCAAAAAGCTATTGAACCAAGAGCTGCCATATTTGCTACTTTCGGTAAAGAAGACGAATATTCTGATTTATATATTGAATATTTAAAATCTAGAACTTATGCTGTTCAAAACTGGTTAGACACTGATTATAATGAAAATCAGGTGGAAGATTTTTCTAAAATGAATGTCAAAGTTGTTGAATTTGACAAATCTGAATTACAGCAATTAATGAATAGCGGGAATCTCAACGACGGATTCAAACAACTTTAATTCACCCCTGGAAAGGCTAACATCTCCCCCAAGCCAACTGTAAACAACCAAAAACCAAATAAGGCATGCTCTATACACACCAGTGTGGTTGATCTGGTTTTCTTATAGGTTAATGCAAATAAAACACCTCCTACGAAAGTTAGGAACAAAACAAGAATACTCTTTAAAAAGATGTGGGCTAAAGAAAATGCAAGTGCGTTCACTACAATGAAAACAAATGTATTAGGAAACAATCTGCTATACCGTTCAAAAAAATAAGTCCTGTAAATAATCTCCTGAAGAGTCACCGAGAATAAACTATATACAAATAAGATAAAAACCCATAAGCCTGTTTTTTCCAGCATGACTCTAAAAAAAGTTTCAGGGTAAAAGAAATAAGTAAAGGCGGTCATTAGCAGAACAATAATGAGAAATCTAATGGAGAGTTCCCTCCAAAAAGGCTTCCAATACTCTTGTTTCGTTTTAAAATTAAAGGCTTTATGTTTCCATAAATACCTGAATATAAAAGTAAAACTAAGAATCGCTAACAGCACTTTAATTGCTGAAGGATATTCAAATAAAAAACTTACAGGTAGTAACAAATAAAACCAAATGAATTCTATTGTAAGTATTTTCTTTTCTGACATAAACCAAAAATAACAACTTTAGTAAATTAAATCTGTATTGCTGTGGTTTTTTTCACCTCATCAATCATAAAGGTACTATGGGTGCTTCCAATATGAGAAATCGTCGTTAATTTATTCACCATAAACTCTCGATAAGCCTCCATATCCTCTACAAACACCTTCAATAAATAATCATAATCTCCTGTTGTGTGAAAACACTCAGAAACTTCATCTAATTGTACAACTTCAGATTCAAATTTGGTCAAAAAAGATTTGGTATGTTGCACTAATTTTATCTGACAAAAAACCATAAACGGTTTGCTGACTTTTTTCGTATTCACCAAAGCTACATAACGATCTATGACTCCAGAGCGCTCCAAGCGTTTGATACGTTCATAGACGGCTGTAACCGATAAATCTATCTTATTAGCTAACTCTTTATTAGTTCGCTTAGCATCTTCTTGTAATAAGCCTAGTAATTGCTTATCGATAAGGTCTAATTCCATTTTGAAAAATTTTCGTCTATTTCTTTTAATTACAACAAATATCAGATATATTTTTTACAAAAATAAGTTATAATAGTTTTATTTTCTATAATAATTTATTTTAATTGATTATAAAACTACTTATTCAGAAATTTGCTATTATAAATTCTAAATATGAAAGATTTTATTATAGTAGGTGCTGGACAAGCGGGTTTATCCATGGGGTATTATTTGAAGGAATTAGGTTTAGACTTCTTAATTGTTGATGCCAATAGTGAAGTTGGTGCTCCCTGGTTAAAAAGGTGGGATTCGTTACGTTTATTCACTCCTACCGAATTTAATCATTTACCGGGTATGGAATTTCCTTGTGAAAAAGGGTATTACCCAAACAAATACGAAGTTGCAGACTATTTAAAGAGTTATGTCGCTAAGTTTGATATTCCGATAGAATTCAATCAAAAAATTACTTCAGTCAAAAAAACAAATGATGACTATATCATCAAGAGTGATCATAAAATTTTTAAGACTAAGAATTTAATTATTGCTACTGGGCCTTTCCACACACCCTACACTCCAAAATGTCATACTAAAATTTCCAAAGAGATTATCCAAATTCACAGTGAACATTACAAAAATCCAGATCAATTGCAAGAAGGAGATACGCTAGTTGTTGGAGCTGGGGACTCTGGGGTTCAGATTTTAGATGATATATCTAAAACCGGGTGCAATACTTTTTTCTCCGGAAATACGAATATCGCCTCTATACCTCAGGAATTTTTAGGAAAAACACTATGGTGGTGGTTTAGCAAAATTGGTTTCTTAACAGTCAATAAATATACCTGGATAGGTAAAAAACTTAGTAATGGTGTACAACCTGTTATCGGTACAGACGTTAAAACCTTATTCGCTAAAAAGAATGTGACTTGTGTGGGGAGAACACTCGATGCAAACGGAGACGATATTGTTTTTGAAGAAGGAACAATTAACAGCATCAAAAACATTATTTGGGCGACTGGCTTTAAACCTAATTTCAATTGGATTGAAGGTATTGAATTAGACGACACAGGTTATCCTGTAAACTATAGAGGCGTTAGTAACACTAAAGGACTTTATTACATTGGACTACCCTGGTTATACACTAGAGGCTCTGCAACTTTAGGAGGCGTTAAAAAAGATGCTCAACACCTGAGAAACTACATTCTTAAAACTGAATTAAATCCCTCTCTAAAACCTGCTTTATCATGAAAAAAAGTTATTCAGGAATAGAAGATAAAAGAATTACTGGAGATCTATGGTTTCATCATTTAAAAAGAGAACGCTCTGAAGGACCTCGATTAAAAGACAACAGGTATTCTGATTATAAAGAGTCTACAAAATCTATACACGCCGGCCAGTACGATGATCCAAAAACAGGAGCTCTTGGAACGCCTATTTATCAGTGTTCAACATTTTATCTCAATAAGAATACTTATGGTGCTATAGAAGAAGGTCGCGGACGAGATGAATTAATTTATACGCGTTACGGCAATCCATCTCAATGGAGTGTACAGGAGAAAATTGCAGCATTAGAAAATGCAGAAAGCAGTATTGTTTTTTCGTCGGGAATGTCTGCTATTTCTTCTACTCTATTGGCAATTTTAGACAAAGGAAGTCATGTGGTTTCTTCAAGAGATATTTATGGTGGAACTTACAACTTTCTTTATGAAGATTTAGACAAATACGGAATGTCGGTAAGCTTTGTCTCCCCTACAGATATTCATGAAATCGAAAATTCCATTCAGGAAAACACCAAAGTATTATACTTTGAATCCCTAACTAATCCGCTTTTAAAACTAGTACCTATTCAGGAATTAGTAGCATTAGGGAAAAAATATAATCTAAGAGTCATTATCGACAATACGTTCTTGACCCCCTATAATTTAAAAGCCCTAGACTTAGGAGTTGATCTAGTAATCAATTCTGCTACAAAATATTTAAACGGTCATTCCGATTTAATCGCAGGAACAGTCGCTGGCTCTAGAAAGTTGATCGACAGAATTTGGCCACAAATGCTTAAGAATGGTGGTTCATTAGATCCACATGCATGTTTCTTATTAGAAAGAAGTTTGAAAACGTTTGCCTTACGCCTTAGAACACACAATCACAATGCGATGAAATTAGCAACTTATCTTGAAAATCATCCACGCATAAAACGTGTCTATTATCCAGGATTGGCTTCCCATGATCAGTATGAATTAGCCAATGAACAGTTAAAAGGAAGAAATTCTGGTATGGTTAGTTTTGAAATTGATGGTGGGGATGAAAAAGCTCATGAGTTGCTAGATCATTTACAACTACCCAAAGAAGCTACCAGTTTAGGTGGAGTAGAAAGTTTAATCTCTTTACCCTATAACACTTCACAAGCTTCGTTGACAAAAAAACAACAAAAAGCTATTGGAATTAATGACGGATTGATTCGTCTTTCTGTAGGCGTGGAAGACATTGAAGATTTAATACAAGATTTTGATCATGCAATTGCTACACTATTTAAAACAGAATTAAATTATGCTAAACAATATTAATATCGCTGGACTTAGTGAATATGTTAACGAAGTAAAAGAAACACCAAAAGAAGGCAATGCCTCTTATGGAGTAGAATTAAATTGGGTTAGCGGAACCAAAACATCGGTAAAAACAAAAAATATGGTGTTAGGAAATCATAAACTCATTAGAAATTTTGAATTTATGATCGATGAACCAACACAACTTTTAGGCGTCAATAGTGCTCCTAATCCTGCTGAATATATGTTAGGCGGATTAGCCGGTTGTATGGCAGTGACATTTATGGCTGGTGCCACAGCATTGGATATAGAAATAAATGCTTTAAAACTTGAAATTGATGGAGAATTAGACCTACAAGGTTTTTTGGGGATAGATGATGAAACTAGAGCTGGTTTTCCTAAATTAAAATTTGTTTTTCATGTTGATGGAAATGGCACAGTAGAACAATATCAACGATTAATGGAACGCGTAACAAAACACTCTCCCAACTTCAATACCATCAGACATGAAGTCAAAATGATTGGAGATATCAAACACTAAAAAAGGCGTCTTATAGACGCCTTTTCTATTCTTACCAAAAGGAGTGAGACCCCCAAGAAATTATTTTCACTCTCAACTTTGGCAATACTGAGGAATTATTTTTTAATTCATCTGGCAAATGATTGTTTTCTTTGACAAAATTTTTCACCTAATCAATTCCTTGGAATTTATGTTTTGTGACCTAGTTATATCACCTAAAAAATAACTTGCATAAGACCCCGCTTTTAAAGTGCTTGTATACACGCTGTAATGAGTTCTTCCAGAAGTACTACTGATAAAGGAATAACCCCATAGTTGTTACTATTTCTCGTAGTGCTTAATACCAAATGAGTACCGTACATTCTACCTGTTCCAGATCCTGTCACTAAATCATATGCACAAAGATTATCTCTGGAACCATCTGTAAAAATACGTTCGCAACTAGCATATCGACATCCATTGCTTGATAGGTGATCCCATTGTATAATAGTCCCATCCCAAAAATAGAATCCTGTCGCATTAGCTCCTAGCGTTGAAGATAGAATATCTAATGTAGCACCTCGTGAAGTAGTTCCAATCCCTCCTTGCCCAAAAAAGAGCATTGGGAAAGTCATCAATAGCGAAATACAATGAAATATTTTTTAGAATATATCATGGATATGCTTTAAATAACCACTTAAAATTGTTCTCCTTTTCCAATATTGATATACAAGATATTATTGATATCTGTACTTTGTATTTGTCCGTTCATATCCATATCAGCATTTGAATAACCAGAACCTCCTAATAGTATAACTACACTTGATATATCTGAACTTTGCACCTGACCATTTTCATCGTAATCTCCTGAATACAATCCATAAAATCCATTATCTAACGTTGTAACTGCATTTGTTCCTCCTAATATCAAACCGCTTGAAGTTGAGAAATTTGCTGTTGTAGTTGTACTAGTTAATGTAAATGTAGTATCACTTCTGATATCCAAATGATTTCTATGATGAATACTGATATAATACTTATCTCCTTCTACTAAAAAAGCTGATAAGGGCGAAGTTCCATCAACATCTACGATGTCACCATCTCTTTGAAGCAATGCTGAGCGTTCAAATTGTAAGATATTAGGGTCATTTAAATCTAAATATTTTACCCAAACCCAATCTACAATAGCGTT